>OMQE01000151.1 GCA_900313155.1 uncultured Rhodospirillaceae bacterium
ACTGGTTGGACCGCTCAAATTATTTTATTCGCAGTTTGAAGAATTGGAGTCTTTCACCAAATTCGGCACCCAGTTAGATAAGGAAACTATGGATCGCATTAAGCGCGGACAAGCCATTCGTCTGGTTTTGGAACAACGCCAATTTCATACCATGCCGGCAGCTGATCAAATTGCTGTTTTTACAGCCACCAATGCCGGTTTGTTTGATGGTCTTGATGCCGAAAAAAATAAAATTGCGCAACAAAAAGTATTAGACGTTTTCCATACCCAATTTAAAGATGTTACCAAAAATATTGAAAAACGCCAAAAAGTATCTGCCGAAAAAAATGCCGAAATGCTGATTGCTTTTGAAAATATTTTATTGCATGAAGGAATAACCTCTAATGTCGCTTGAAGCCCTGCAACGCAAAATAAAAACCACCGACGAATTGCGTGAAATTGTCAGCACCATGAAAACGCTGTCATCGGCCAGTATTTTGCAATATGAGCAAGCGAATATATCTTTGCGAAGCTACCGCCGAAACCTGCGTGATGCCTTTCATGCCCTGATTCGTCAAAAAGGTCTGCCGCCCATTTCTAAACCTCGTGGAGCGGAAAAACATTTGCAAATCGTCATCGGCTCCGATAACGGTATGGTCGGTAAATTTAATCGTGAAATTTTTCAAGCCGTTCATAAAGATTTGAAAAAACAAAATCTGATGATAAAAGAAACACTTTTTATCACGGTCGGCAAACGAATGACCATGCTCGCTAACCAGCAAAAACTAACTTTAAGCGCTCAATATGCGGTTGCGAACTCAGTTAAAGCCGTCAGCATTTTGGCAGAAAGTCTGATTTTGGAATTAGATAAACTTATAGCCGCGCAAAAAATTACCCATGTTGATATTTGGTTCCATAAACGCAGTAAAGGCAGCAGTGTCAAAGTTGAGAAAAGACAAATAATCCCTTTTGATGACGCAACGCTCCGACAGCTGCAAAATAAACCTTGGGAAACCAACAATCTGCCAATGTTACCTCAAAACACACAACGGTTGTTTTCCTCTTTAATACGCGAAAGCCTGATTATGAGCTTAAGCGGTGCTATTAACTACTCGCTGGCTGCCGAACATTTTACCCGCATGACGAACATGCAAAATGCCGAAAAAAATATTGATGAAAATTTGGCTGAGCTTAACCAAGAATATCAACAGCAACGCCAAGAACAAATCACCGATGAGCTGATAGATATCATCTCCGGTGCCGAAGCCATGAAGAAAAAATAAAAAACTCGGATAATGAGTCAGATGCGACGTACTTTTTGAACGACGTGTACAAATAAATAACAAAACATCAACGTAAAACTCGGATAGCGTGTGTGATTGCGAAGTGTAATTTTCGACGACGTGTACACAAATAGTACACGAGGAAAAATACATTACGCAAAGTAAAACTCGGATAATGAGTCAGATGCGACGGAAGATTTCGACGACGTGTAGATAGAGCTACACGAGAAGAAATCTTCCTAGCAGATGACCATTAGACGAGTTTTACCAACTGAAACGGTAGCGGCGCAAAACCCTACTCATTCTCCTATAAGGGCAAGCTGATGAGAACTCTCAAACCTCCCAAATCGCTGTCAGAAAGCTGAATAGAGCCACCATGCGAAACAATCACATCTTTGGCAATAGCCAAACCCAGACCTACACCGCCGGTCTCTTTGTTGCGCGAGCCCTCTACCCGATAAAACGCTTTAAACACATCTTCACGCTTATCTGCCGGAATTCCCGGACCATCATCTTCCACAGTCAGCTCCAAACGTTTTTCATCGCTTTCTAATTTAACTGCAATTGTTTTACCATAATGAAAGGCATTTTCAATAATATTAGTCACGGCACGACGCAACGCTTGCTCACGCCCCTGTACCGCACTCACATCATAGTTAGTCGAATAGCGAATCATGGCGTTGGAACTACGTCGATATTTATTGATGATAGAACTAACCACTTCGTTCATATCCACAAAACTGGTCCTTTCACCACCTTCACCGCTTACAAACGCCAAATAGCCGTCGAGCATTTTTTCCATTTCGTTAATATCTTGCAAAAATTCCTCATTATCTTTGCTTTCAGGCAACATTGCTACTTGCAATTTCATACGCGTCAACGGCGTGCGTAAATCGTGCGAAACACCGGCTAACATCTGTGTCCGTTCTGAAATTTGGCGCAGAATACGCTCTTTCATTTTTGTAAAAGCCAAACCGGCGCGACGCACTTCAATAGAGCCATAAGGCTTAAATTTGGTATTGATACCTTTACCGAAATCCTCTGCCGCCTCTGCTAATTGAGCAATGGAACGAACCTGCACACGCAAAAACATCACCGCCACCATAAACAAGAGCAACGATGTTCCAATCATCCACAATACAAAACCAAAAATAGATGATGTAAAAATATTTTTGCGCAAAGTCTTAAATTCATATAGCCCTTGGTCGGTATCAACCAAAATACTCAACATATCATGATGGTCAAAAATTTCCGTATTTGCCTCAGGAAACTGATGTTGTAAAGATTCGACCAAAAAATGCGTTGCAAACGAATTTCTTTTTTTGTTTTCACGCCAAACAGAATGCTTGTTTTCGTTGTCATAATAAGACACATCTAAATCATACAAATCTTTTGCCATTTTCTGCACTGTGGCAAAATCAGCGGTTTCATCATGCATTTGTATCACAAACGCCATATTTGATACCAAATTTTCCGAAAGTTTATTTCCAACCCGACGCCAACTGCCGTCAAAATAGGCATAAATTGAGACAACTTGCACCACAATTAACGGCACAAAAATAAGCAACATTGTTCTGAAAAACAACGACCGCGGCAAAAACTTATGCTTAAAGGCCGCCATAGCTCTTTCTACTTTTTGCGGAAATCTGATATGCATTTTTTCCTCCTATTCCGTTAACAACATATACCCCTTACCGCGCACGGTTTGCAAATAGCGCGGATTTTTTGAATCTTTTTCAATTTTTTTGCGCAATCTTGTCATTTGCACATCTATCGAGCGCGGGCTCTGCCCTGCTCCCAGCATTTCAGCCAATTTTTCTCTACTGAATATCTGCCCATTTTTTTGCCCTAAAATACTCAAAATAGAGGTTTCAACCGGTGTCATATGCACCAAACCATCTGTTTTGTGCCGACACTCTTTCTTGTCTAAATCAAAAATATAGTCCCCAAAAGATAAAACTTTCAATCCGGATTTATCATTTTTGGGCACTCTGCGCAAAATACTATTGATACGAAGCACCAACTCTTTTGGTTCGAACGGCTTTGGCAAATAATCATCAGCACCGGCCTCCAAGCCCAAAATTCTATCCTCGGTTTCGCCCATTGCGGTTAAAACAATTGCCGGCACATCATTTTCCAAACGTAGCTTTTGCAAAAATTCAATACCGGTTTCGTTAGGCATCATCACATCAACAATCAACAAATCAAACAGATATTGCTGCAAAAACAAGCGCGCACTTTCGGCATCTTGCGCCACACTTACGGCAAAACCGTTTTCTTGCAAATAGCGTTGCAACAAACTGCGTAAGCGTCGGTCATCGTCAACCACCAAAATATGTGCACAATCTGCGACCATTTTCGGTCCACCTCACATTAAGCCTTTTTGGCTTTATTCTTTGTATCAGCCGTTTTTTTGGTAGATGACTTTTTAACGCCAACCTTTTTGGTAGATGTTTTTTTTGCCGCAACTGTTTTTTTCTCGGCTCTAACTTTTGTTTCTTTCAGGGCCACAGTTTCCACCACTACTGTTTGCTTTTGCAATTTTTTAGCTTCTTCGGCGCGCACATATTCCAAACTACGCTGATAATATTGATAACCGGTAATAAATGTCAATACAGCCGCTACCCATAGCAACATTTCGCCGCAATAGCTCCATCCAATCCACAAATCGCGGAACAACATCATTGCCAACGCCGTCATCTGGAAAGCGGTTTTCCACTTTGCCAATTTTGTCACCGGCAAACCGACATTAACTTCACGCAAAAACTCGCGTAAGCCGGAAACCAAAATTTCCCGACACAAAATAACAAACACCGGCAACACCGTTAACGACCAATTATACATATCAGGCTTAGCCAAAATTACCACCAAAGCCGTTGCCACCAATAATTTATCTGCAATCGGGTCCAACAAACGTCCAAAAGCCGAAGTTTCGTTCCATGCCCGCGCCAAATAACCGTCAAAATAATCGGTAATAGAAGCAGCCACAAACAAAATTGCCGCAAACATAGCCCAAGCAAAAGTAGAAACATAAATAGAAATAAAAATCAACGGAATTACCGCAATTCGCGAAATCGTTAAAATATTCGGTATATTATACACGACACATACTCCCAAAACAAAAATAACGTCATTTTCATTTCAGTATAAGCAATTTTTTTAATTATGGAAGTAATTATATATTTTTTCCGCTATTTTTTTACTAATACCGGAAACTTTCATTAAATCTTGTACCGACGCCGCTTTAACCTGCTCAACCGAACCGAAAAAATTCAATAAATCACGCTTTCGTCCGGCACCAATTCCTTCAATATCATCAATTTGCGACTTATAAATTGACTTTGCACGTTTTTTACGATGCGTCCCAATGGCAAAGCGGTGCGCTTCATCACGAATATTTTGCATATAAAAAGCAATCGGAGATTGAAACGGCAAGGCAAAGCTCTCTCGGCCTTCAATATGATAAAATTCCTTGCCGGCATTGCGCTCCGGTCCTTTAGAAATAGCAATAATTGTTATTCCGCTCAAATCATAATCTTTAAGCGCCTCATGCACCGCATGCAGTTGCCCCAAACCACCGTCGAGCAAAATAACATCCGGTCTGTTTTCATCACTCATTCGTTCAAATCGCCGCACCAAAACTTCTTTCATCATGGCAAAATCGTCATGAGTGTTTTCGGTGTATTTGATATTAAACGTCCGATACGCTTTTTTATCAAAACCGTTCGGCGTAGCCACAATCATAGCGCCAACTGCGAAACTTCCCTGATTATGCGAATTATCATAAACTTCGATTCGCTGCGGTATGCGGGGCAAATCAAACACCTTTTGCATTTCGTACAAATTTGCTTCTACCGTTGCCGTTTCTGCCAGTTTGCGTTCAATTGCCGCTTCGGCATTTTGC
>OMQE01000135.1 GCA_900313155.1 uncultured Rhodospirillaceae bacterium
CGTGAATAAAACCAGATAAAAAACTGTTTTTTTCATCAACTCTTCCATAAAAGAAGACCACCTTTTGATTAAGGCGGTCGGAGAGTTAAGAAATCATCTCAGTAAGTTGATCCTTATAACCTTTAGGACAAGTCCCTGAACATACGTTACAAGCTCCCCGACCATACATCGGGGATATATACATTGTTCAGCCATAATAAAGCTGACAATACTTACGGCGTATATCCTTCGCCGTACTGAGAAAGGTTTCTTACGACCTCCGCACCATATCTCAGGCACTAAGCACAGAATAAACCTGCGCCTAACCTGCACTATAAAGCATATAATCTTAATAAATCAATAAAAAATATGAAAAAGTCCATTAACCTTTACAAATTTCGATGCAATGATTCATATAGTTTTTGGGACAACTCTTTTTATGTTGCGTGAGGCAAAAAATTGGACCTTCTATAAAACATTATTTTCTACATTTTCCGCAATCGGAACAACCGTTACAAATCAGGCGTGAGCCACATGTTTTGCAAGGTTCGCGCCAATGTTTTTGATACCACCCGTCATCAAAAAGCTCGCTTTGCGGTTTATATAAATTCCACTTAATCGGTTTACCCGCAAATTGCAAACCTGACTTGTGCGCCATCTCGCTTTGTAAGCGCTTATTCGGCATCGTGTATATCTTGCCGTCTTTTTCAAACTTGGTGCCGGTTTCAATAAAGCAAAATAAAACATTTTCGGCTTTACATTCTTCATAAAGAGATTTTACCCATTCATATTTCAATACACGTTGTCCGTCATAATTTTCACCTCCGGCAATGACTTGTTCAATTTGTCCGGTTTTGAGCCACTTTGCAAGGCTGATTGGACCAATAAACGGTGCTGTCATCACCCCTTTATGCTTGAATGGTAAATCCATTAAAATCGGCAAACGTTCGTCCGCTCTTGCCTGATTTTCCGCCGTCACAGAAAAAAACACATTATCCCAACCGCTATTCCAATCTTTAGGCAAATGCTCTGCAACCCTCTCCGGTCGCTTGGTTAATAAATAAAAACCAACATCCGAACGCTGTTTAATAATTTGCCACGCCTCATCTCTCCATACATCTGCTTCTTCCAAAAAGAAATCTGATGTAAGACAAACACGCACACACTCACCGCTTTTGATTTTATATGTTCCGTCGGCATTCTTATGCAAAGGATAGTCCGAATTATTTTTCACCCGATAAATTTTTGAACCGTCAGCATTGCGCTCCCTATCCAAAAAATACATATAGCAATGCTGGCAGCCTTCACTTTTCTTCACGCAACCGTGCCATGGATTCCAAATATCATGCATTGGCGTTCCTTATATCAATTCCTATAAATCTGCTCAAACATAAGACAATTATTTTGAACATTTTTATTGCCTTTTGCATTGAAAAAACTGATTTCAAGGCTAACACCTCGCCAGTTTTTTTGTAAATGTCAACACTGACACTCAAAAGGGTGTATTAAGCCAGAATTATAAGAAATAATTTCTTAAATATTCCGCCAAATCTGCTGTATTAACACGGATTTGTTCCATTGTATCACGGTCACGAATAGTCACGCTTTCCGGCTGTTGTTCAATGGTTTCAAAATCTACCGTTAAGCATAACGGCGTCCCCACTTCATCATGCCGGCGATAAGCCTTGCCGATATTACCGGTATTTTCCAGTGCCACACGTCCAATACCCAATTTCATCAATTTTGCCTTCAGTTCATGGCATTTTGCCATAATCTGCTCATTATTCTTTTTAAGCGGAATAATTGCCACTTTTATCGGCGCCAGATGTTTTTTGAGCTTTAGCACCACGCGCGAATTACCCTCACCCAAATCTTCTTCGGTATAAGCTTCAGTCAGCACCGCCAAAACCCCGCGATCAACCCCCATAGACGGCTCAACCACAAACGGAATAACCCATTTGCCGTTGTCGTCTTGAATGCACAATTTAGTTGTCGATTCTTTGTTTTCATGACAATGCGCCTCAAGTGTAAATTCTTCTTGATTTTTGGTATGATTCCCCAAATCATAATCGCGGCGATTGGCAATTCCTTCCAATTCTTCCATTCCGTGCGGAAATTGATATTCAATATCATAACAAGCCTTGGCGTAGTGAGCTAAATCATCATCAGGCGTTTTATAAATATTGATGTGTTCAAGCTTCAGTCCTTGATCTTGCCACCACTGAACACGAGCTTCTTTCCACTTTTCATGCCAGTCAATATCTGTCCCCGGCATCACAAAAAACTCTAACTCCGCCTGTTCAAACTCACGCACGCGAAAAATAAAATTGCGCGGTGTAATTTCATTACGAAATGACTTTCCGATTTGGGCAATACCGAACGGCAACTTGCGTGATGTCGAATCGACCACATTTTTAAACTGCGTAAAAATTGCCTGCGCTGTTTCCGGACGCAAATAAGCAATATTTTCATCACTTTCCACCGGTCCCACTTGAGTTTTGAACATTAAATTAAACGGGCGCGGTTCGGTTAAATCGGTTGAGCCGCAATTCGGGCATTTACCGCCGATTTGGTCGGCTCTGAAACGACCTTTGCATTTTTTACAATCAACCATTGGATCAGAAAATGTATCTTCATGCCCCGAATATTTCAAAACCTTACGATTCGTCAAAATTGCCGAATCCAACCCTTCAACATCATCTCGTTCATAAACCATGGCGCGCCACCAAGCCGCCTTAAGATTATTTTTCAGCTCCACGCCGAGCGGTCCATAATCATAAACACCTTGCATACCGCCATATATATCGGCATTTTGAAAAATAAATCCGCGTCTTTTGCACAGCGATACCAACTGTTCCATAGATGTTGCAACCATAATTTTTTCCTTTTTTATTCAAATATTGACTAATTTTTAATGAGTTTGTTGTATCTTATTTGAATATAAAATGCAAGAGGTAATAACATGAAAAGAACAAAAGTCGCATTTGTGTATGATTTTGACGAAACGTTGAGCACAACATATATGCAAGATTATTTTTTAATTCCGGAACTGGGCATGAAGCCGGAAGACTTTTGGCGTGAGGCAAATGCTTGGTCAGCACGTAACGGCGTCGATCAAGTTACCGGCAGTATGTATTACTTCAAAATGATGGCCGAAAAAAAAGGCTTGCGCTTAACAAGAGAAAATCTGGCAAGTTGCGGTGCTTTTGTGGTGTTTTTCAAAGGGGTGGAAGATTGGTTCGAACGTATCAATAAATATGGTCGTTATCTGGATTTAGATATTGAACACTATATTGTTTCTTCCGGCTACGAAGAAATTATTTCCGGTTGCAGTATTCGCAAATTTTTCAAAGAAGTTTACGGGTGTGCTTTTGCTTATGGCGAAGACGGCGTTCCGGTTTGGCCGGCACGTGCCGTAAACTATTCGGGCAAAGTTCAATACCTGTCTAAAATCAACAAAGGTTTAGGCAAATATGACGATAAAGCCGTTAATGAATATACACCGGACGAAACGCGCCGTATTCCCTACTCCCGTATTGTTTATTTTGGAGACGGTTCAACAGATATTCCATCTATGAAAATGGTGAAAAACCATGGCGGCACGGCAATTGCCGTTTATAAACCTCGCTCAAGCGCCAAAAACAAGGCCATTAAACTGTTGAAAGATGACCGTGTTAACTTTGCCTTGGCGGCAGATTATCGCGAAGGCAAAGAAATTGATTGCGTGATTAAAACAATTTTGAACAAACTTGCCACCGAACGCGATTTAGAAATTCTAAAAAAGCGCGAAGACAAGAAAAAACAAGGCGTGGCCTGCCCGCTCTGATCTTGCGTTCTATTCCTCTGCCTGTCGCTCGAAAGTTTCGTTTTTGGCGATATTTTGGCGCATCCAACATTCCAAACCTTTACATTCGGTCGCATCTGTTTCAATTAAGTGGTCAACCACCCGTAATGTTTCAGAAACACTGCGTTCCAGTTTTGAGTCATAAACCGCAGCATAGCGCACCACAAAATTTTTATCTATCAAAAATGTCGCCCGTTGTGCCATACCATCTGCATTCAATACCCCGTATTCCGAGCAAATTTTTTTCGTAATGTCTGAAACCAGCGGAAACGGCACCGCACCAACCCCACCTTCAGCAAAAGACATTTTACGCCATGTTTGATGCGCCGAAAGCGTATCAACGCTAACCGCCACCACTTTAACGCCGCGTTTTTTAAATTCTTCATAAGCCTGATTAAACGCTGTGATTTCTTTTGGGCAAATGGCAGAAAAATCTGCCCGATAAAACATTAACAAAGCATAACTATCGGAAATATAATCAAAAAATTTGAAATTATCACTAATACTTTCATCTGCAAACACTGCCGGAGCTGACCAATTAAGCGCTAATTGCCCTACCCGCGTATGATTATATTCGTAGGCCGAACGCACCTGATTGGTAACATTTGATGTATAGTTTCTCGGCATATTTTCCGGATAAGAGCACCCACAATTATCATCATCGGAACAGTCGCATTTATCGGCATAATTATAAGACCAAGATTTTGAAATTGCCATTTTATCCTCCTTGTTATATTTGCCGATACATATATGCTTACGTGCCAGATTTTCAAGGCACAAAAAAAATCCGCGGAGACATTGCCTTATACAAAGGCTTTGTCTCGGCGGATATTTTTTTCATGGGTGGATGCTGATGTTCTTGTTGACGACCTCTAAAAACTCACGCATATTCATGTCCAGCTGAAGGTCTGTTCCAACCTTTTCATCTACCACAAACCCACGCATCTTAGGGAGCTGTTCAATGCCCTGAACCAGCCTCACAAAGTCGAAGCTGTCAAAGCCCAAATCATACGCCAGCTTAGACTGCTCGACACCATCAGCATCTAAATGAGCAGACCTGACTGAGATTTCATCAACCAGCGGGCATACATCTTCCACCGTAATTTTTATTTTTTCCATACACAATCGTAACCCGTGTCCTTTTCACGGGGTTTTAAGTTAATAATATGTTTATCTTCTTTCAGATTAGCGCCATTTTGCTTTTCTGTCAATATTTTTTATTCATATCGCAGTGCATTTATCGGATTAAGCAATGAGGCCTTATATGCCGGAAAAAAGCCGAACAACAACCCGACAACACCGGAAAAACTGAACGGTAACAACACATAAAATGTTGACAACACTGCCGGTATGGAAGAAAACAATGGCAAAATCAACACGCCGAAAATCCCTATTGCAACCCCAATTAAACCGCCGATGAGCGACAAAATCAGCGCCTCCATCAAAAATTGCCACCGAATATCCCACCGCTTGGCGCCAATAGCCATTCGAATGCCGATTTCTCTTGTTCGCTCGGTAACCGAAACCAACATAATGTTCATAATTCCGATACCACCGACAAGAAGTGAAATAGAGGCAATTGAACCGAGCAAAATCGTCATAATCTGCGTTGAAGATTGCATCATCTCCATAAACTGCGTCAAATTCATAATAGAAAAATCATCTTCCTTATTCAGCCCTAAATTATGACGCTGGCGCAACAGAGCAGAAATTTCTTCTTGTGAAGTATATGTATCTTCTGCCCGATAGGCCTGTAACATAATCATATTGACCATATCCGGAAATTGAGTACCGGAAAGTTTTTTTTGCACGGTAGAAAGTGGCAAATAAATCATATCATCTTGATCTTGCCCCGGACCGCTTTGTCCGCGTGCCGTCAACGCCCCAATCACCGTGAATGGAATACCTTTTACCCGTATGGTTTTACCTAAAGGATCCATATCGCCAAACAGTTCTTTAACTACCGTCTGTCCCAATATTGCCACTTTATTGGCGTTTTTCAAGTCGGCTTCCGTAAAATAGCGTCCATAAGCTAAATTCCATTCTTTTATTTCAAAATAGCGATTATCCGTGCCCACAATATTTGTCGCCCAGTTGGTGTTACCATACACTATCTGCCCGCTGTCATTCACTACCGGCGATGCCAAATGAATTGCCGCAACTTTTTCTTCAATAGCATTAGCGTCGCCGTTTTTTAAGGTTGGTTGAGAACCATGCCCCATTCGTGCACCACCCGACGTGCTTGAGCCGGAACGAATCATAATCAGGTTTGTGCCCATTGAGCGCATTTCGTTTTGGAGCGAAATTTGCGCCCCGTTACCAATAGAGAGCATCACAATCACTGCCGCCACACCAATAATAATTCCCAAACTGGTCAGCACCGAACGCATTTTGTTGGCTTCAATCGCTCGCAAAGCAATTTTGGTTATGGTTCTTATTTCCATCATTTCCCTGCCCTCTTGGTATTTAACTTATCGCTATAAATTTCACCGTCAACAATTTTAATAATTCGGTCGGCATATAGCGCAATATCTTCCTCGTGCGTAACCAAAATAATGGTGCGTTTCAAATCTTTATTCAGATGTGTGAACAACTCCATAATTTCCACACTCATTTTTGTATCCAAATTTCCGGTCGGTTCGTCGGCAAAAATAATCGGTGCCTCGTTGACAATGGCGCGTGCAATAGCCACACGCTGTTGTTGTCCGCCGGAAAGCTGATTCGGCTGATGATGCATACGTTCCTTTAACCCAACGTCTGTCAATGCCTTAATAGCTTTTTTACGCCGAGTTCTGTCATCTAAGCCGGAATAGACCATCGGCAATTCCACATTTTCGAGTGCCGATGTGCGCGAAAGCAAATTAAATCCTTGAAACACAAACCCTATTTTGCGATTTCGGATTTCCGCCAAAGCATCGGCATCTAAATTTTCCACATTTTGCCCATCTAAAATATATTGTCCTGATGTTGGCGTGTCTAAACAACCAAGAATGTTCATCAAGGTTGATTTTCCTGAACCGGACGGTCCCATAATAGCCACAAACTCACCGGCTTTAATTTCTAAATCTATCCCTTTTAATATTTCCAAGTCGAACCCGTCTAGCGGATAACTTTTATGAATCTCTTTCAGTTTAATCAATGTTTCAGTCATCAGCGTGGCATCCTTAACCTTGTTTTACGCTCCTTTTCACTCTTACCGCCGTTTTTAGAAACAATTACCTCATCACCCTTTTTAAGCTTATCCGAAATAATCTGTGTATGGTTATCATTACTGATACCAACTTTTACCGCTATGCGTTCCGGCTCGCCGTTTTTCATAATCCAAACCCCTCGATCTTGGTAGCGCTTGGCACCGTTACCGTCATCCATATAAAAACGTAGCGCCTGATTTGGTGCCAATAACACATCTTTTTCATCAGCCGTAATAATTTCAACATTGGCAGTCATACCAGGTTTGAGCTTCATTTCGCTGTTATCAATTTCAATCACCACCATATATGTCACCACATTAGAAGTGGTTAATGCCTCGTTGCGCACCTGAACAACACGTCCGTAAAAATATTCATCGGCATAACTATCTACCGTAAAACGAACGGTTTGTCCGTCTTTTACTTTGGCAATATCTGCTTCGGCAACCGTGGCTTCAATTTGCATTTTAGTCAAATCTTCAGCCACCGAAAATAATTCCGGTGTTGAAAAACTGGCCGCCACTGTTTGCCCTACTTCTACGGCTTTAGAAATAACAATACCATTCACCGGTGATTTTATTTCCGTATATGAAAGTTCAGTCAAGGCCGAATTAAGCGCCGCCTCTGCCTGCTTGACCTGAGCCTGATCAAGTTGCAGTTGCGCCAAAGCATTGTCATAGTCACGTTCGGCGGCCTCTAAATCTTTTTCAGTAGAATATTTAGAGGCATTCAATTTGCTAATTCTATCCAAAGCCTTTTTGTAGTATTTAATATTATTTTCTTCCACAGCGACCTGCGCTTTGGCAATATCCAGTGCTGCCTCGCGTTGAGCCACGTTGGCCTTGGCATTGGCTTGGTCAATTAGCGCCAACAATTGTCCTTCTTTAACTTCGGAATTATAGTCAACATATATTTCAGCAATACGTCCCGAAGCCTGCGTGCCGATAGAAACGGTCGAAAGCGGATTGATGGTTCCCGAAGCCGTAATAACTTCCGTAATATTTCCAATAACCAAAGGCTGTGTATTATAGGTATGCGCGCTGTTTGGGCTAATAACATGCCATAGAATCCACAACATACATACGGCCGAAACAATAATTATCAGCCCCTTTTTATAACCAATTTTGCGCCAGTTGATATTTTTTATATTATTATATATCGCATTGGTTTGACTTAATATTTTATCAAGCATCTGCTTTTTCTCCACTTATTTCTTTATTCAAATATAGATACTTTTCCACCTAATGTCCAGAATTTTATAAAAATATTCATACTTGAAGGTATGTATATTTTGAACACCATTTAAAAACAAAAAAAACATCCGCAGTATTATCCCTGCAGATGCCTTATGTTCACATTATTGATATTTTAACCTAGTGCCAGTTGTGCTTTAGTATTTTGCGCGAACCGCATTTTCTGCACACCCACACCCTTCTTTCCGGCCAAACGCACATATCTGAACAACGAACTTTGCACTTCCGGCAACACCTCTTTTTTGCTTTTCAAAACATCATTCATTGTTTTGGCAATACTGACATAGCCGTAACGGCGATATATTTCAGCAGCATATAAATAATGTGCCGGCGAAATATCATTCGGCAATGTTATTTTACCCGATTCAACCTGATACGCCATATTCTCCAGCATTTTGGCGCTTTTCTTCTTACCCAAGAACTGCGCTAACCGATAACGATAGAAGTTGGTTGATGCCCCATTTTCTGAAACTGTTGTATCTTTTTGCGCTTGAATTGAAGCTTGTTTTATATACGCGTCTAAGGTATAATCAATAGGTTTCGGCATACCGTAACGTTGAAAATTCGGCAACCCTTTAGTGTTTTCCTTTGGCATTTCAGTTTGAACAGCCGCATTTGAATCGCTTTTCAACCCCAATACACCGCCGAGAACAATCATAGTTGTAGGAATAATATATTTTACTTTGTTTTTCACTTTTTGCCACATATTTATCATAAAAGAAAACTTTTCAGATTTCGGCCTATTCCATAATCTTAAACTACTGCTGTTGTCTTTCGGCTGAGCCAAATACTCGCGCACATCATAAAAAACCTGCGCTTGCAGCTTATCCAAAAGCTCATCTTTTTGTTCCAAGCCGAAAGTATCAATATAATCGGCAAATGTTTGTGTTTCGGTTGTTTTAAGATCTAATTCATCACGCCGAAAATGCTCAAAATATCCGTTTGCAATACTTTGTAGATGTTCAAGTTGAACATATTTATGCGCTTCTAAATGATTTTGCGTAATGTAATTAAATTTGCGAATGCAATCGCGCAAAAACACCCCTGAAATTTTCAGTTTATTCCCCTTCATCTTTTCTCCCTAATTTTTTTTGCAAACACAAAAATGACGTTGCACCAATATAAATACCTTCTTTGATGTGTCAACAACTTATTCAACTTAAAGATTATTTTTTAGAAAAATAGTATATAGTGCAAGGCAGTCAAACGATTGCACACTTCTATAAATTATATATACCGCATCAGCCGAGTTTTTGCAAAGCACTTTTTATACGTTTAATACTTTCGTCTTTACCCAGAATTACAGCTAACTCTGTTGCACCACCCGGTGTTGTTTCTTTGCCGGAAAGTGCAATCCGCACCGGATATAAAATTTGCCCGTTTTTCATTTCATGGTCAACAGCCGTTGTTTTAAGAACTTCAAACAAGTTTTCGTTGTTCCAATCGCTAACTTTTTCAAGCACAGGCAATACCAATTCCAGTGCTTTTTTAGCAATTTCAGGCGTTGTTTTCATTTTTTTGTTTTCATACAGAGCCACATCATATTCCGGCACTTTTTGCAAAAAATCTATCTGTTCCGGAATTTGTCCCAAAGTTTCTACCCGTGGTTGCAAAGCCGCACTCAAAGCCATATGGTTAATCGGTGTTGTTATGTCAGCATAATACGGCTCTGCTAATTTTGCAAATTCATCTGCCGAAAGATGACGAATATAGCAACCGTTCATCCAAGTCAGTTTTGCAATATCAAAAATCGCCGGCGATTTATTTAATCTTTCACTTGAAAAACATTCTTCAAGCTCTTGAAGTGAAAATATTTCTCTCTCATCACCCGGATTCCATCCCAATAAAGCGATATAGTTCAAAATTGCCTCCGGCAGATACCCCTTTGCCACTAAATCTTGAAACGAAGCATCGCCGTTACGCTTACTCAATTTATGTTGTGCATCTTTCATTACCGGCGGCACGTGCACATACACCGGCGGTTCCCAACCGAATGCTTCATAAATCAAGTTATATTTCGGGGTAGAAGAAATATATTCGTTACCGCGCACAACATGAGTAATCTGCATCAAATGGTCATCAATCACATTCGCAAAATTATACGTCGGCAATCCATCAGATTTAAGCAAAACCCCTTCATCAAGCTCATCATAATCAATTTCAATATCGCCATAAACAACGTCATGAAAAACAGATGTGCCTTTTTTATTGATATTCTGTCGCACAACAAAAGATTCACCTGCCGCAATACGCTTTTTGGCCTCTTCCAAAGGAATCAGACGGCACGGGTCTTTCAACTTTGCGTGTGCCGGATTATTATTTTCCTCATCTTCCTCTTCATCTTTGTGCGCGCAAAAACAATAGTGCGCGCCGCCAAGTTCTACCAGCTTATGAGCATATTCGGCATAAATCGGCTTGCGTTCCGACTGAACATATGGTCCGAAATTTCCACCAATATCCGGCCCTTCATCCCAAAGCATTCCAACGCGTTTCAAGGTTTGGAAAATAATATCCGTAGCACCTTCAACATAGCGTTTTTGGTCAGTGTCTTCAATACGCAAAATAAAATCTCCGCCTGTTGATTTTGCAATTAAATATTCGTACAAGGCGGTACGTAAATTACCGATATGCATATACCCTGTCGGGCTTGGGGCGAATCTGGTTCTTGTTTTCATCTGAATTTCCTTTTTTTTCGATTGCCAATAATACAGCCAAGCATAAAACAAAAAATTGTGAATGCAAGTTTTTTCTGCATCAAATGGCGTTAAAAGATTCCATATAAAGTTGTCAGCCAAAAAATTGAAGTATAAATAAACGCCAACAGAACAACCAAACTCCCGATATCTTTTGCTTTTTTAGAAAGCTCATGATATTCAGCCGATATCCGGTCTATCACTGTTTCAATAGCCGTATTGATAAGCTCTGCCAACAGAATGATAATTAGGCTGTTAATCAAGCTTAATTTCGTTACCAAAGTCACCGGCAAACAAAATGCCACTACACTCAAAACAGCACACAAGACCAACTCTTGCCGAAACGCCGCTTCGCTTTTAATAACCGCCTTCAATCCCTGATACGAATAGCCGAATGCTTTTAATATACGTTTTAAGCCTTTATCTGTTGCCTTCATTTTTTCCTCTCTTTTGCGAGTATAACGATAAGCCAATTAAATGGAAAAAACGTCCCCACAGGACGTTTTTCCGTTATTGGTAGCGAGGGTCGGATTCGAACCAACGACACGCGGATTATGATTCCGCTGCTCTAACCAACTGAGCTACCCCGCCAAAATCATGATGAGTAATACCTGAATATTTTTCACTTGTCAATACCTATTTTTATTTTTGTTTACAAAAAATATGAGGGAAGATGTTTCTTCCCCCACATTTTGTATTAGGCTTTCAGATTACCATGAATAAGTGATACCCATACGACCTGTAGCTTCGTTATTATCCCAAGCTACACCGGC
>OMQE01000178.1 GCA_900313155.1 uncultured Rhodospirillaceae bacterium
CACAGATTTTCCGTTGCTTTCCATATCAAGCTGTTGCAAATATGCCGGCAAATATTGCAAATATTGATCATACGGAATAACTGCATAACGATGAATACCGTAAAAATTGTTGTACCAAATTCCAATAAGCGCCAAAATCACCGGAATATTGTGTTCAAAATCAGCCGTGGCAAAGTGCTTATCCATTGTTTCGGCACCTTCCAACATCTTGGCAAAGTTTTTATACCCCACGGCAATGGCTATAATCAAACCAATTGCCGACCACATCGAATAACGTCCGCCGACAAAATCCCAAAATGCAAACATATTCTCCGGATTGATACCAAACTTTTCAACTTCGGCTCTATTGGTTGAAAGCGCCACAAAATGTTTAGCCACTGCGTGTTCACCCAAAGCCTCTACCAACCAATGACGACATGTTTTGGCATTGGTCAATGTTTCAATGGTTGTAAATGTTTTAGATGCCACAATAAACAATGTTGTTTCCGGATCCAATTTATTCAAAACTTCTGCACAAGCCGTTCCGTCTATATTGGAAATGAAGTAGCACTTAATGTCTTTTGCCCAATAAGGTTTAAGCGCTTCAACCGCCATAAACGGTCCTAAATCAGACCCGCCGATACCGATATTGACAATATTGGTCAGCTTTTTACCGGTATATCCGGTGAATGTGCCTAACCGAACAGCCTCTGAAAAATCGCGCATTTTATCCAAAACTTCTCTGATTTGCGGCATCACATCACGCCCATCAACATAAATCGGCGTATTGTCGCTATGACGAAGTGCAATATGCAATACGGCTCTGTTTTCGGTGCGGTTGATTTTTTCACCGCTGAACATAGCTTTGATTCTTTCATCCAAACCACGCTCGCGCGCTAAAGCAAATAAAGCCTGCATCACATTGTCATCAATACGATTTTTGGAATAATCAACCAACATATTTTCAAGCTGTAACGAATATTTTTCTGCCCGCATCCGATCAGATGCAAATAAATCACGCATTTGCGTGCCGCGAAAATGCCGATACACACATTCCAAATTACGCCATGCTTTTGTTTTTTTACGCCCAAACATTATTTTTTCTCCTCAACATTTGTTCTTGCGCCGATATAAACCATATCCGGCAACGTTCTAAAATATTTTTTCGCCGCCGCATTCACCTCCTGAAGCGAAACTTCGGCAATATAATCGTTCCTTTTATCCAAAAAATCTATCCCCAAGCGATATTTTTGCATTGCCAACAACATAGAGGCAATACTGTCAATCTCGGCAAACCTTAAATTATATGATGCCAACAAAGATTTTTTAGCTTGAGCCAATTCTTCCGCGCTCACACCGCTTTCACCAAGTTTAAGCCACTCCTGACGCAAAATTTCTTTAGCCTGAGGCAAATTTTCCGGTGTGGCTGAAAAACTGCCTTGTATCAAAGCCGCCTCATCACTGATGGTTAAATATGTATAAATACCATAGGTCAACCCCTTGTCTTCACGAATAGTTTTGTTCAATCTGGAGGTTAATCCGGACTCCCCGAAAATAAAATTCGCCATATAAAGCGGATAAAAATCAATACTATCCCTAAAAGTTCCCTGAGCGGCAAACTTAACCACCGCTTGCGCCGACTGCCGGTCTATATTCTGCTCCGCTCCTGTTGTTTCTATAATAAGCGGTGAAGATATTTCAATTTCAGTTTGTTTCGGAAGCTGACCAAACAACTTTTGTAACAAATTTGCGGCTTTATCTGCCGAAAGGTCTCCGGCAATTCCGATAAGCAAATTACTTTGTGCCAGTTTAGTTTGTCGATAATTTTCCAAATCTTCCACCGTTAGGTCAAATACGCTTTTTTGACTTCCCAACGCCTGACGTTCATACGGATGTCCGGCAAAAATAAACTGCTTAAAACGCTCGTTTAAAACCTGTTCCGGACGTTCTTGTTGCAATTTTAACGCCATCATTTGCTGAGTTTTAGCCAGCTCAAAATAACTTTCATCATAACGCGGTTCATAAAGCGCAGACTTAAAAATTTTCACAGCCATATCTTGGTATTGGCTCGGAAATTGTAGCACCCCGCTAAAGTCATCGGCATCGGCGCTGAAAGAAACTTTAATACCATATTCCGCACAAATTTCTTTAAACGCTTCAGCATCATATCGACCACCGCCCGCTGTCAGCATTTCGCTCAAAAGTGTTGCTAAACCACCCTTATCTTCCGGTTCATGAGCTACGCCCGCCTTTTGGAATAAAAAACGAATACTGATAATCGGATTAGAATGTTCTTCCAACAAATATGCCTTCAAATTACCGCTTTCTATTTGTTGCACCTTAGCCTCAAACTGCCGACCTTTCAATACCGAATCAGCCAAAATTTTTTTCACCGGCAAAACCTGTTGTTTCAAGTAGATAATTTTTCCAGCATAAAACGCTCCGCTGATAAACAGGGCTAAAAACAGCAATCGCCGAAGATAATATCCGAAGCCTTTGCGCTGACGTCTTCTCATTGGGCATTCCCTTTCATATTTTCCGGTAGCAATATACCGGTAACTTTCGGCGCCGATAACAGTTTTTGATATGCCTTTTGCACATCTTGTAACGTTACTTGACTGATTTTATCGGCATACGTGTCTAAATTTTCAAGACTGAAACCATTGGTAAGCATATATCCCACCAAATAAGCCGCTTCCTCAGGATTATCGTTGATATATACCAAATCTGCCAGCATTTTGCGTTTGGTCTGTTCCAATACTTTTGGCGACAAATTTGTCATTGCCTGTTCAAGAGCGCTTTGCATGGTCTGCAACATTTGTATTTTTTCAAAAGGTACACGGTTATCCGGCAACATACTCACCGAAAAAACAGTATTGCCGCGCGTTACATAATGATAATCGGCACTCACTGTTACGGCTGCTTTTTGACCGATCACCAAATCACGATATAAAGCCGATGTTTCACCACCGCCCAAATATTCGGCCAACACTTCATAGGCATAAATTTCATCACCTAACGTCTGATGCTTCGGCAACAAATACTGCCACACCAACTTAACAGCCTGAATGTTCGGCAACGCCATTTCTAAAGTGGCATCAAACACCTCTGTTTCTTCTTTCGGTTCAGCTCGCTGAATGTTCGAAATCGGCAATTTACCGTAATATTTTTCAGCTAATTGTTGCGCCGTTGCCGGTTCAATATCCCCCGAAAGCACCAACAAAGCGTTGTTAGGTGCATAATATTGCTGATAAAAATCACGTGCATCTTCATATTTAAGCGCCATAATCTCATCATTTTGACCGGTTACCGGCTGCCCATAAGGCGAATTTGCCCATAGCAACAACTTCAACTTTTCATTAAAAGGCGCTGCCGGATTATTTTCTACCACCTGCTGACGTTCCTGATAAACAATTTTTTGCTCGGCATCAAAAGCTTTTTGGTCGAATGCCAAATGGCGCATACGGTCTGCCTCAAGTGCCATCAGAGCCTCCAGTTTGCTCACGTCGGCAAATTGGTGATACGCTGTTACATCATAGCTTGTAAAAGCGTTGCTTTCTGCCCCCAATTCAGTCATCTGACGGTTAAACTCACCGTCTTTAACTTTTTGGGTTCCCCGAAACATCAGATGTTCCAACAAATGAGCCACACCGCCTTTACCGCGAATTTCGTCAACAGCGCCGATTGTATACCACACCATATGCTTTATAATCGGCGCTTTATGGTTTTCTATCACCACCACCGGCATACCGTTTTCAAGCGTAAATTCGGTTGTTTTGAACAGCTTTGCCGAAACCTGCCCTGCCGCAAGCAAGTATATAGTGATTACGAGCAGAATTTTTTTCATATATTTTAGTCTTCCGTAACGTTTTCCTCTTCCGGATTATATTTTTCCGTGCGAGCCGGACGAACACTATATTCCGGTGGCAAAATTAACGGATTATTAGTCTGCACAACGGTTTCATCAGGACCGCGACGGTCAAGCCCGAGTGTTCTTTTAGTAATTCCGCAAGCACTCACACATAAAGACATAACGATAACAGTCACCAAATATAAATTTTTCATTCTTTTTTCAATCCTTTCCTATCGTTAAATATTTCCATTAAAATCAGAATACAAGCCCCAACACATATAAATGTATCGGCTAAATTAAACGCCGGCCAATGGCTTTGTGCTAAATGAAAATCCAAAAAATCAAGCACAGCGCCAAAGCGTAATCTGTCTATAACATTGCCCAGCGCTCCACCAATAATCATGCCCAAAGCAACTATTTTATAGCGATTCGTCTCTTGCCACATCCAGTGGAGCAAAAACGCACACACCACAAGCGCCAAAACCGTCAACGCCACTGTTCCAACGCTACCATGCCGACTGAACATTGAAAAGCTTACACCGCTGTTCCAAACCTTTATCACACTAAAATAGTCGCCAAAAACAAGCGGTGCATCGGCATAAATATGCTCATTTATCCACCACTTACTGATTTGGTCGACCACAATTGCTAAAGCTATAACGGCAAAGCCTAAAAACAAGTTCTTTCTCCTCATATTCTCAATCACAGCTCAATATAGGCTAAAAATATGACCTATGCCAACAAAAAATGCAAATTTATACAGGATTTTATTTTAAAGCGCAAAAAATCACTCCGAATTTGTCTAAAAAATGAGCAATATTCTGCTGAAATAAAACTTTTCACCTCCCTTTAGCAGCTTTAAAAAAAATATTGACAAACTTTCCAAAATAAGCAATAATGTGTATTATCTGTTTGATTTTACGTCACATTATATTTTCAATTTTCTGACTATCAGTAAGTTTTAATACTGAAATATATTTGTTTTAAAAAACACTCAATTAGACAATACTACAATTCGTTAGCCCTCCCGTTCGTTTCTTATAATACACATTATACCATAAAAAAGGATTAAGGCTATGGAATACAAAACAGAATTTGAAACTCGCAATGATGTCAAAAAGATGTTTGTTGCAAATGGTAAAGCACTTTATTTTGTTCCGGACGGAACTGGTAAATATGAATTTTGCAGTAAAGATTCCGAATTACAAAAATGGTGTGAATCCACAAAAAGCAAAAGAGTGAAAGCTAATGCTTTAAAATTCGTTGTGGGCGGTGCACGTGATTATTTGAAAGGTAAAACTCAGCTCAGAGAAAAGAGTAACAGCGTTAAAACCAGTTTTAAGGATAATCCAATCGGTTGGGTAAATGAACTTTGTCAAGCTAAACAAATTAAAAATCCTGATTATAATGTTGTCAGTACTGCCCAAGGTGGTGGATTAAGCTTAGTTTCAGTGGTAGCTGTAGCTGATTGGTTAGATGAGCCTATTGGATATAGTGCCTCAAATGCCACAATTGCTAGGAGAAAAATTGCTGAAGAAATTGCTACAAAATACTTTTCAGAAGAATTGAAAAAAGAGCAATCTTTACAATCTGAAAACAATCAATCTTCATCTAAGCCTCAACAAACTAAACAAGGAAATCCCCACTCCATCGATAATGCTAAAAGTTTAAAACGTCCTTATACCCAATATCGTTGGGATATTAATCCGAAAGGAACATTTTTTGAATATTGTCAACAAAATGGACTAGCTTTGCCAAGCTGGAGCAGAACACAAGACCAAAAGACTCTTGAATGGACAATGTTTATGAGCTTGGAAGGCATTGATCATAAGTTTAAGGGAACAGCTTTAGATACAAAAACTGCAGAAATTCGAGCAATTATGGAATATCTGAAGGCATTGCAAGCCGGAAAAATAGAAAAAACTGTGCCAACATATAATAACGGTAGAGATAAAATGAATATCCGTTCAACAGCCAAAGCCGGATTTTATCAGGTTGAAAAGCATATTTATTCTGTTGATGACAATGGGAATGTTTGTCAACTTGCCAATAAAGATGCGAAACCGAGATTTTTCGGCAAAGGTTTATGGCTTGATTTTGATAGAGCAACACAAAGATGCACTTTTTTGAAGAATAATACGCCTATTGCCGCTTATGATTTCAAAGAATTTGGTAAGCATGGCTACGG
>OMQE01000153.1 GCA_900313155.1 uncultured Rhodospirillaceae bacterium
AATAATGAAATTAACGTCGCTACCAGTGCTGTTGCCGGTATCAATAAACATGGCAATCATATTGCTGCCGATATAGCGCACCAATATAAACCCCAAAATGCTGATGAACGTCGATAGTATAAACGCATATTTCACCCCGCGGCGAATACGTGAGAGCAGATTTGCTCCCCAATTTTGTGCCGAGAAAGTAGCCATTGCCAACCCCAACGCCAACAACGGTTGGGTGGCAAATTGTTCAATTCGCAAAGCCGCCGCAAATGCGGCAATGACATCGGCGCCAAAAGAGTTACACACGCTTTGTACAATCATAATACTGAATGACAAAATAGAATATTGCAACGCCATCGGCACTGCAATACGCAGATGGTCGCGCATCACTTGGGGCGAAAAGTGCATAAATTTTTTTCGTAACCGCAACAAAGGAAACTTGCGCCACATATATATAAAGCAAATAATTACCGAAAACGCATTAGCTACCAATGTCCCCAGTGCTGAGCCAACCACCCCTAAATGTCCCCAACTGATGAAGATAAAGTTCAATACAATATTGAGCAAGGTGCAAAAAATAAGAAAATACAGCGGCGTTTTACTATCTCCCAAGGCTCTGATAAGCCCTGCCAACAAATTATACATAATAATCATTACAGAGCTGAGGGACAATATAAACATAAAATCAAACGCTTGTTCAAAAATTTCGGCTGGTACATTCATTAAGTTCAGCAACGGTCTCAGATAAACGCAAAGACCTGTTGTCAGTCCTACACTTAACAGTAGCGAAGCCAATAAACAATGAAACACCGATTTTTGTACGCCGTCATCATCATGAGCGCCAAAGCGTTGCGCCGTTACAACAGTCAACCCGCCCGTAAAACCGAATGCAATCATTAAAAACACCATAAAAATCGGCGCTGTTGCACCAATAGCGGCAAGGGCTTGCACATTGATCAGCCGGCCGACAATAATCATATCTGATATTTGATAAAGCTGTAAAAAGAGATTCCCCATTAACAGCGGAATGGCAAATTTTATAATCAGTTTCAGCGGATTCCCTACCGTTAGGTCATTTATCATATTTTCCTCATCTTTGATTTTGTTGTTTTTTATAGTGTAATTTTTGCAAAAGTAAAGGTTTGATATGCAACAAAATCAATATCTTGTGCAAAAAAAATATTGCAATATAATCTATTTGTTCTATAATACGTCCCGATTAATTTTGCAAGAGGAAGAAATGAACGATATTTTAGAACAATTAAATAAAGTTCGCCGCGGTGTGATGTTTGTGATTGAAGCACCGTCGGGCACAGGCAAAACCACAGTTATTAAAAAACTTTTGGCAGAAGATAAAAACTTAAAATTTTCGGTTTCGGTAACCACACGCGAACGCCGCGAAGGCGAAGTTGACGGCGTGGACTACAAATATGTGACTGATGCTGAATATGACAAATTGCTCGCCGAAGATGCTTTTTACGAAACCGTTGATTCGCAATACGGTCATCGCTACGGCACTTTGCGTTCGGAAGTGGATAGCTTTTTGAATGTGGGACAAGATGTGATTTTTGATATGGACTGGCTCGGTATGCGCCAAGTTAAAGAGAAAGCTCCGAAAGATGTGGTTTCGATTTATATGTTGCCGCCGTCTATCAAAGTTTTGCGCGAACGTTTGGAAGGTCGGCACACCGATAGTTTGGAAACCATCAATAAGCGCATGAATTTGGTGCTTGAGAAAATGGAGCACTGGACAGAATATGACTATGTGGTGATTTGCTTAAATCCGGAACAGGCCTGCGAAACAATTCAAAAGATTTTCTTTGCTGAACGCTTAAAACGTGTGCGCCAAACCGGCTTAATTGATTTTACGCAGAGTTTGGTTGACGAAGTTAAAAACAGCTAATCGCTCGATTTGGAAAAACGGGAGAATATTATGCGCAAAATATATGATTCTATTGAAGATCTAACTGGCCATACGCCTTTGTTGCGCTTAAATAAGGTGATAAAAAAATGCAATTTGCAGGCCGATTTGTTGGTCAAATGCGAATTTTATAATCCCGTTTTTTCAGTTAAAGACCGAGTGGCGCTCAATATGATAAATAAAGCTCCGTTCAGTAAAATCAATGCTGATACGGTGTTTATTGAGGCAACTTCAGGCAACACCGGTATTGGTTTGGCGGCGTTTTGTGCTGCCCGCGGTTATAAGCTTGTTATTGTGATGCCGGAAAATATGTCGCCGGAAAAAATTGCCCTTATTCGCCATTTTGGGGCAGAAGTTATGCTGACGCCGGCGCAGGAAGGTATGGCCGGCGCCATTCGCAAAGTCAATATTTTAAAAGAGCGTTCCGATAATTTGATAGAATTTAAACAGTTTGAAAATCTGGCCAATGTTGAGGCGCATCAACTCACAACCGGCGCTGAAATTTTGGACGATACCGGCGGTAATGTCGATGCTGTTGTTTGCGGAGTCGGAACCGGCGGTACCATCAGCGGTGTAGCGTCCACACTTAAATCTTGTGTTCCGGATCTGTATGTTATGGCTGTTGAGCCGGCTGAAAGTGCCGTGTTGAGCGGCCAGCCGATGGGAACGCATCGCATCGGCGGTATCGGTGCCGGCTTTGTTCCGCCGTTATATCGGGCAGATTTGGTTAATGAAGTTTATCGTGTTGCCACAGATGAAGCATTTAAGATGAGTCGCTTTATTGCACGTCAGGAAGGATTGCCGATTGGTGTGTCTGCCGCCGCCGCGCTTGTGGGCGCTATTGACTTAGCCAAACGTGATGAAATGTGCGGCAAAACAATTGTCACCATTCTGCCGGATAGTATTGAACGCTATTTGACAGATCCGTTTTTCCAAAAGCAGGAGAGCAACATCTGATGAAGTTTTTTTCCATTTTAAGCCGATATATTTCTCGCCAGTTGTTGGCAAATTTCTTTATAGTGTTTTTTGCCATTCTCGGTATTATTCTTTTGTTCAATTCCATTGAAGCTTTACGCCGTGTTTCCGGCCGTGAAGACATTGGTATTTTGTTCACTATTGAATATGCGGTCACACGTATTTCTAAAACCATTGAAATTGTTTTTCCGTTTATTATGATGGTTGCGGCAATGATTACCTTTTGGCGCTTGAGTAAAAACAACGAATTTGTGATTATTCGCACGGCCGGTGTTTCTATTTTCGGTTTTTTACGTCCGCTGATTATTACTGCTTTTTGTTTAGGTTTGTTCAATATCATGGTTTTGAATCCGATTTCTGCCAAAATGTATGAATGGTATGAGGTTTTGAGTTACCGACTGGCCACACATGACCCGAACGCCGTGCTGTTTTCCAGTAAAGGATTGTGGATAAGGGAGGCCGTTGCCGACGACAAGGTTTTGCTCATTCAAGCCAAAAGTTTACACTTGGAAAAAAATAATTTGTTGTGGATGCGCGACATCAGTATTACGGAGTTAAACAAAGCCTCGCAAATTACCCAATCTTATGAAGCCTATTTTGCCACCCTGAAGGGGAAAGACTTTCATCTTAAAGATGTGAAGCATATTGTTAGCGGCAAACCGATGGAAACACTGTCGGACTACACATACGAAACAAACATCGACATGCAGCGGATTAAAGAAAATTTTATTGACCCAGACGCTATTTCGTTTTGGCAATTGCCTGATACAATCGCCTTTTATGAAGGTGCAGGATTTTCAGCTCGCCAACATTGGATGCGCTATCTTAGTTTATTGGTTTCGCCGTTTTTGCTTGTCGGTATGTTGTTAATGGCAGCTATCTTTATGCTCCAAAACACGTTACGCGGCTCGGCAATTATGTTGCGCGTGGTAATTAGTATTGCCACCGGTTTTTCTATTTACTTTTTGTCGCAGGTTGTGTATGCTTTTGGTGTGAACGGATATATACCGGTTCTGCTTGCCGTTTCGGCACCGACCATTATCATATTGCTGATGACAGTGTCGTTGCTGATACGAACGGATGAAGTCTGATATAAACACAGGAGATAAATATGAACACTTCAACTATTGTTATTTATGCATTGGCGGCCATTATCGGCTTTTACATTTTCCGCTTTATAATTAAAATTCCGTTCTATTTATTAGGCTTGGCTTTGCTTGGTGGTGTTGCATGGTTTTTGTATCAGCATGTTTATCCGGCGTTGGTTAATTAGCCGGAAATGCGCGTGCTAAAATAAAAATTCACACACTTTTCAAGCTGGCTAATCATTCGGTTATAATTATCCGGCAAATTGTTAATTTGATACAGATCATCCGGATCAAAATGGTATAAAAAACATTTCAATACATTTCCATAGACAGTCGTAATTTTTGCGGCACGGCGGGAAATGTACACATTTTCTTCCGCCAGAGTATAAATAGCCTCGCACAAAAGACGCAAACCGTCCTTGTGAAAGATGTGCTTTTCTTGCAGATAGTATAAAAAGCTTTCGCCTTTTTTCTCATAATTATTGTCAAGAATTTCTTCCGCACTCATCTGCTTACCTACTAAAAATACCATTTACTTCCTATCAATAGCACAACTTTCTTAAAAAACAACAAAAAAATCACCAATGCATACAGACATCAGTGATTCAAAATATCGTTAAATTAAACATCATCGAAATACAAAAGCTCACGGATTAGTTATTCATCGTTTTTAGGTGTCGGTTTTTACATTTTTTACTGAAAATGAAATAATACACTTGTCGTCGAATCCGCTTTTTTGCGTGTTCTCATCTGCTCGCTCTAACCAACAAAAAAACCACCCTCACGGGTGGTCCTTTTGTTGGTGAGCTCGGTGGGATTCGAACCCGCGACCCTTTGATTAAAAGTCAAATGCTCTACCGACTGAGCTACGAACTCAAAACGAATAT
>OMQE01000155.1 GCA_900313155.1 uncultured Rhodospirillaceae bacterium
GGAACAGGGCGCAAGGCAAAATTGCCGATTTTTGCCGCCGGAAAAACCGGCACAACACAAAACTATCGCGACGCATGGTTCATTGGTTGGACCAACAAATATGTTGCCGCAGTGTGGGTTGGTAATGATAACGAAAAACCGATGAACAAAGTGGGCGGCGGCAGTTTGCCGGCAGAAATTTGGCATGATATTATGCTTACAACCGTTAAAGACACACCTGCCGGAAACGGGTATGAAAATTTGCCGACAAACATTCAGCAACAAGATGATATTGGAAATTTAATTGAAAGTACCGGTAATGATTCCATCGGCGATTTAATTGATACAACCGCTGAAGAAGATGATGCCATCGGAAATTTGATTGAACAAGCGCAATAAGCATTGAGATTTGCGATGTTTTAGCTTTTGCCGTCTTCAATATCTTTTTTTGACTTTAATTGTCCACAGGCCGCCAAAATATCTTGTCCGCGTGCAACCCGAACAGGTGCGGCAAAGCCGGCATTTTCCAGTTCTTTGGCAAAAGCTTTGACTTGAGCATTACTGCTTGGTTGAAAAGCGCACCCCGGCCACGGATTAAACGGAATCAGATTAAAACTGGCGCGAAGGCCATATTTTTTCATCAACGCAATCAGTTGATGCGCGCAATCCAGTGTATCATTGATATTTTTCAAAAGCAGATATTCAAATGTAATGTAACGACTACCGTCTCCGGATTGATATTCTTGACAAGCTTTAAGCACTTCTTCTAACGGATAACGGTTGTTAATCGGCATTATTGACGAGCGCAATTCATTATTGGGCGCGTGCAACGAAATTGCCAGACGGACACCTGTTTGTTGCAAAGCTTCAACAATGCGCGGCGCAATACCCGATGAAGACATGGTCACTCTGCGGCGCGAAATGGCAATACCATCGCCATCGGTTAAGATATTGAGCGCTTTCACCACATTTTCCATATTATGCAAAGGTTCGCCCATTCCCATTACCACAATATTAGAAAGATAGCGGGTTTCGTTGGTCGGGCTTGGCCATTCACCGTAAGTATCGCGGGCTACCATAAATTGGCTGACAATTTCGCCGGCGGTTAAGTTACGTGTTAGCTTTTGACTACCGGTGTGGCAAAACTTGCACCCCACCGCGCACCCGACTTGAGTTGAAATACAAACGGCACCACGGTCGCTTTCCGGAATATAAACCATTTCCACTCTTTGACCGTCGGCAAATTCTAAAAGCCACTTGCGGGTTTTGTCGCTCGAGAGCTGTTCGGTCACAACTTTTGGCCGTGTAATCGTAAAATTTTCAGCCAGTTTTTGGCGCAAAACCTTTGATAAATTGCTCATTTTTTCAAAATCGGTTTCGCCAAAATAATAAAGCCACTGCCAAAGCTGTTTAGCACGAAAAGGCTTTTCGCCGATATCGACCAAAGCCTTTTGAAGTTCGTTTTTAGAAAGACCGATTAGTTCAATTTTATTCATAGCCTATCTTTTGCATTTTGCCGTAATGGCATTGTATGCCGAGGTAAATCCCTTCAGCGAATAGGTGTCTTTGGTAGCTGTACCACGACTGGACGTGCCATCCACAATCATCCGGCTGCCGCGTTTCATTTCAGCAATCAGGCTTTTATCTTCGGCATTACTGACCATCCATGCCTTATCGCCTTCCGTGAAGGTATTTTTGAAGGTTTTGTTACCGATTTTAACCGTCATCGGTGCACCCGATTTAAATGTGTAACCCGCCATAAAGCTGACTTCGTCAAACGACTTTTCTGCCGGACGATGGGTGATAATCACAAAAATATCACCGCGCTTGGTGTATTTTCCCTCATCTTTTTTCGGCGTTGACGACATATAGCAAATCAAATTACCGCTTTCGTTATAAGTCCACGCCGTCCAATCTCCGTATTCACCCAAAACTTGCGGTTGTGCGGCTTCTGCGGCGGTTATTGAAGCAGCGACAAAAGCACCGATTAAGCTCAAAAATTTAAACATTTCTATCCCCTTTTAAATTAATTTACTTGGATTTTACAAAAAAATTATATATAAACAGTTAATAAAATTTAAAATATGGAAGTTTTTATTAAAAATGATGAAGTCTGAATATTTGGATATGACGCCGATTGTGCGTTCTAAAAATATTTTAAAGCTGTTTTCGGCTGTGGAAGAACACGGCGGAACGTTACGCTTTGTCGGCGGTGCCGTGCGTGATACGCTTGCCGGTTTAACCGGCTTCGATTTAGACTTGGCAACAGATTTATCACCGGACGAACTGGTGGAAGCGTGCCAAGATATGCGCCTTAAAACCGTGCCCGTGGGACTAAAGTTTGGCACAACCGGCGTCATTATCGATAATCAAATTTTACAAGTTTCATCACTCAAAAAGCATATTAAAGTCGGACACAAGCGCGAAGAAGTATTCACCGACGATTGGAGCGCCGATGCCGCCACCCGTGACTTGACCATAAATGCCGTTTATGCCGACAGCAAGGGCAACGTTTTTGATTATTACAACGGTATAGATGATTTGGAACATGGTGTGGTGCGTTTTATCGGCAGTGCCGAAGAAAGAATAAAAGAAGAACCGTTGCGTATAATGCGTTTTTTTCGTTTCTATTCAAAATTCGGCAAAGCGCCTATTGATGCAGAAGCATTATCGAGCTGTATCAAACTCAAAGATGAATTGCGTAAAGTGGCTATTGAACAGGTGCGCGACGAACTGTTCAAATTATTGGTCACTCCTAATGCCTCCACCGTTATGAAGCTGATTTATGAGCATGATATTTTAGGATATTTTCTTCCGGTATCGGAGCATCTGGATGCCTTGGAACGGCTGACCAAAGTGGTAGCTGATGCGCAGTATGAAGGTAACTTTTTACGACGATTGTTTGTGCTGTATCAGCCAAATGTGGCGCAGGCCGAAAATATTGCCAATAATTTGCGCTTTACCAAAAAGCAAAAAGAAACGTTTATCAAATGGGCAAAAATTTCACTTGACGCAGACATAATTGCTTCTGCCCAACAGCGTTTGAGATATATATATCGCTACGGCAAACAGTTCACAATAGATAAAATTTTGCTGTTTGCGACAATCAAAAATGTCAATTCGCAGGTTTTGACGGATATATTAAAAGAAATTAAAAATGATGTTGTGCCGGTTTTCCCAATTCGGGGACGAGACTTAATTGGACGAATCGGTAATGGAGAACAGGTGGGACGCGTGCTTTCCAAACTGGAGCAACAGTGGATTGACAGCGGGTTCGGTTTAACACGCGATGAGTTGTTAAGAGCACTTTAGCATTTGAGTTTTACTAACTGCAAAAAAGCGCCAAGCCAACTTGCCCGACGCTTTTTTGTTCTGATTTTACAGAAAAATTATTCCTGATTATAAGCTTTTGCTTGTTTTTTAGCTTCTTCGGCACTACGAGCAACATTCACCAAAATGGTTTGCGTTACTTCCGGATGCAAATTCAGCTTAACTTGGTAAACGCCTAAATCCTTAATCGGCTTTTCCAAATATACAAAGCGGCGAGCCACGTCAAAACCGGCTTCTTTAATGGCACCGGCAATATCACGAATGGTCACCGAACCGTATAATTGACCGGTTTCAGCAGCTTGACGAATCAGTACAGCATTAAAGCCGTTCAAAGATTCGGCAACTTTGGTAGCGCTTTCAAGCAATTCCTTGTTATGAGCTTCTAAAGCAGCTTTTTGTGCTTCAAAATAAGCCATATTGCTTTCGGTTGCACGCAAAGCTTTTTGTTGCGGTAAAAGATAGTTACGGGCATAGCCGTTCTTTACATTAACTTTATCACCCATTTTACCTAATTTTTCAATGTGTTCGAGCAAAATTACTTCCATATCACCCTCCTACATAGCAACATACGGTAACAAAGCAATATAGCGAGCACGCTTAATGGCGCGAGCCAATTCTCTTTGTTTTTTAGCTGAAACAGATGTAATGCGAGACGGAATAATTTTACCTTTCTCCGAAATATAACGAGAAAGCAATTTCACATCTTTATAATCAATCTTAAGGGCGTTTTCACCGGAAAACGGACAAGATTTTCTTTTGAAAAATGATTGTTTTGTAGCCATTGTTCTTTCTCCTTAATCTTAAGCTTCAACAGCTTCAGCCACTTCTTCATCAGAAGCAACTTCATTGTTAAATTCTTCTACGCGAACCGTCATATAACGAATAACGTCTTCATTGAGGCGAACACGTCTTTCATATTCGGTAATAGCTTGTGCCGGAGCAACAATGTCTAATAAAACATAGTAACCTTTACGGTTTTTCTTAACGCGATAAGCAAGGTTTTTCAAACCCCAGTTATCAATTTTTACAACCTCACCGCCTTCTGCTTTGATAACGCCGGTTAATTCTTCAACCAAAGCGTTAACTTGAGAGGCACCGAGATCTTGACGAGCGATTAAAACGCTTTCATAATTTGCCATATTTTCAATATCTCCTTATGGATAACTCAACAAATGGTCAATGTTTGTTTTAATAACAAGCACCGACCGCCTAATGTATAGCCGAATCCTTATCAAATCCGGCAAGGGACAAGCGCTAATATACACAAATCAAACTGAATTGCAAGCTTTTTTTTACAACGTATTGTAGAATTTTTGCGGATAAACAAAAAACCGGAGCACTGATATGCTTCGGTTTTTAATGGCAGACCGCTTACTGAATATTCAGCTGCGGTTTTTTGTTTTTAAGTTCCAGCCAGCAAGAGTTGATAAACTCTATGGCGGCGGCGCTCAAATGTTGCTCGGTGAGTAAAAACGCCTCAAACACACTGCTCCACTGCGACTTGCTACGAAGTTCTTCAAAAACGGCAACGCTTGGAGACGTCATCAATTCAAGCTCATTACCTAAATTTCCGTCCGGACTTCGAGCCACAAAACAGGCCTTAAAACGGTTATCAACTTGTAATGAAAAATCTGCCGTTTTGCAACGATGGGCATAAACCCGAATAATAATTTTTTCCATAAGTTAAGTCAAAAGTTTGAATTGATTAAACATATTTGCGGTTTCAAGAGTTGTAACTCTGACCAACACAAAGCGATAAAATGCTTGGTTTCAGCAGTTAAATCTGTGGTTATCAGAGCCTTTTTATACCTTTTATCTGCTTGGCTTTTTGCGTTAATCTCTGCCCAAATTTCGGCAGAAGCAAACGCTTTAAGCGCAACATATTCAACTTGTCTGCGACGCGGACGACTGACTATAAAACGAGCCGAGCCGTCTTCAAACACCTGAAAATAGACAAGCACCGTATTGACCTTACGCCTGAAAGCGCGAATAACTACCCCATCCATATATAAATTATTTA
>OMQE01000156.1 GCA_900313155.1 uncultured Rhodospirillaceae bacterium
CTCTTGCATTGTTTCAATAAAACGAAAAAGTTGTTCGAATTGTTCATGCAATTTTTGGTAGCGCGTTTTATCTATTTTTTTGCTCCAAATATTGCTATGGTCAAAATATATGCGGCACGATTCTAAATATATTTTGATTTGTCGGTCTTTCAGACAAGCTGACATATGATGAGCACCAAAAGTATCTTTAAAATCGAGCAAAGTTTCAAAAAACGCGGAGCACAACAATTGTTTCGGGGCAACTGTTTCGGGCGAAAAAATACTGAAATATCCGGCAGCCGGAATATATATTTGGTCGCCGATTTCAGACATATCTTTGGGCTTGAATCTACGCCGCAGTGCCGATTTTTCAAAGAGCAAAATCTCGTGTTTGATATCGTATGGCATATTAAGCTCAATGACTATACCTGCATTTTTTTTCTTTTGTTTCACAAAATATTGTGTATCTCTCAGCTCAACACTTGTGCCGGCATAGGTTCCGACAATTTTATGAGTAATTTTAGCAGTTTGATGTTGCGGAATGGTTGGCGTATCAAGGTCTGTGGCACAATTTTCATTAGTCTCCATATGTTGCCAGTTGCCGTAAAATTTTAAGAATACATCTAAAATATCTTGTTGTTTTTGCTGTTTATATTGCCACAACGGCCATGCTATCACAAACGGGGCACAGGCAAAAACAAACACAAACTGCTCAATACTAAACGGACGATTATAAATCAGTGTGCGGAACAAAATAAATAAGGCATTGATACTGAGTAAAAATATAACTGTCCAAAAACATCCCCAAAAACGACTACGGTAGCGTTCTTTAATGCGATTAGCATCAAAAATAAGCGGGGCAATTTTTTTCTCAAAATATTGCGTGAATAAATCGATGTTTTCTGTTTGCTTATTTTCCATTCAAATATCTCCGTTGTTTTGAGCCATTTTAGATGATGATTGTTAATAATTATTAAAGACTTGCAATTGTCTATTTTTTGTGCTATTATATGTCTAAAGATGAAGAAAGGAGCTAAAAGATGGCAGTATCTAATGCAACATTGGAGCACGGAAAAGACCTTTTTGAAAGAAAGGTTCAGGAAGATTTAGCCGCCAAGAAAAAAGATGAGAGCAAAAAAGTAAAAGAAGCGGAAAATGCTGCAAATGCCGCAAGACAGGCTGTTTTAGAAGTAAAGTTGCAGGAGGACGAAATTGTACTTAATATGCCTGCCGGTGGTGGCGTAACGAAAAAGGCAAGACCGAACGCATTGGCTCATCAGGTGTTGGGCTTGAGTGGTCGAGAAGATAGACAAAACGAAAATCAAGACGCACCAAAGAACGGTCGTCAGCGCACGCGTGTTCGTACACGCTCGCGTGCTCGCGAGTTTCAAAGAGAGCGTTCGCGCACTTAATTGAATTTTTTAGTTTGAATTTATGCTATTATGCGCCGGGTAATTTCCGGCGTTATGTTTTTGTAATGCAATTACTTGTTTATCTTTTAATAGTATTTGTAATTTCTAAAATCGATTTTGCAATATTTTTATTGATTCGTTTCTTGGGGGACATTTTTTGGGCTGAGCGAAAAAAGATAGTTGATTTATATGCGGGTTTGTTTATATTCTTTAAAAAAGGAGTAATAAAATGGATGTTTATACGGTGACGGTTGGTAAAATTATTCCGACAAACGCATATTTTTATATAGATGAAAGTACAAAACACGGTTTTTTAATAGATGCCGGTGATGAGGCTGATGTTTTAATGAAAAAAATCAGCGATAATGGCTGGACTATTGAAAAAATTTTGCTTACTCACGGGCATTTTGACCATATAGGTGCTGTTGAAAAATTAAGCCAAAAATTAAATGTGCCGTACTATATCCATCAAAACGGACGGCAATATTTAACAGATGCAAACTATAATTTGTCGGTGTGCTTCGGAGAACCGATAGAGCTTATGGATGCTCGTTATTTTGTAGATGGTGACAAGATTTCTTTAGAAACCGCAGAAAACACAGCGCTGAAAGTTTTATATACCCCAGGGCATACGGCAGATTCGGTCGTGCTATATGATGAGGAGAGCGGTATTGCTTTTTGCGGAGATACCATATTCAAATCAAGTATCGGTCGGACAGATGTTCCGGGAGGAAGTTCGCAACAATTATGGCGCAGTATTGAGAAAAAAATTTTTACATTACCCAAACAGACGGTTTTGTATTCCGGACATACAGCTCCGACAACCGTTGGAGCAGAACAAAACTTTTGGCAGAAAATATGACAAGACTGCTTTTTTATTTCCGTCGAGCACCGGAACTGCCGGTTGATGATTTTTTATTAAATTTGAACAAATTGCCGTCCAATTTGGCATCTGTTTCAATGTCAAACAATGAAATTGTTACTTCAATATTTTGTTGGTCAACAACTTTCCACTGCTTTAGGCGGAACGGATTATTATCAAAAATCAGCGTAATCGGCTTAACACTTTTATTTTTCGGCATTTCAACCGTTAAAGATGTTTGACCGTTATCTTTGTAAAAATCAATCACCTTCAAATTTTGTCCGTCAAATTTAATTTTCTGAGTCAAAATCATGGTCGCCGGAATATCTTTATAGTCAATATTTGTGACCTGATCAAGCTCTTTATCATTGTAGATAATGTAATCGCCGTTACCAACAATCAAAAGCGAATCCGGCGCTGTATATTCCATACGAATTTTGCTGGGTTTGGAAATATAAATTTTTCCTTCTGCGGTTCCGCCGTTACTGGCCATTTGCACAAAATTAGCTTGCAAACTTTGCAGATTATTCAAATAATTTTCAATTTTATTCAAATCTTCCGCGGCTGCTTGCACTGGTAAAATTTTTAACATAAACAAACAAACGATAAGCAATATTTTTTTCATGTTAATTTCCTTTATGTTCAGAATGTTTCATTTCTTCAATATGCGGCAAGGCATATTGCTCAATAATAAAATGTATGGATTTATTTGCCGCCTTATCACAAGAAATAATGGCATCAAAAACCGCCTTATTTTC
>OMQE01000172.1 GCA_900313155.1 uncultured Rhodospirillaceae bacterium
ATTTGCGGAATTTGGATTCGGACACACGTTCAATGGCGCCAAATTCCAATTCGATTATGTTTAAGCAAAATGCCGAGCAATATCGCCAACTGACACCGGCGGAAAAGGCGGAAATTGAACGCCAGAGAGAAGCGGCTCGCAAGCAAGCGGAAGAATATCGTCGCCAACAGGAAGAATATATGCGTCGTCAGGCGCAACTAGAAGCGCAACGTCGCGCTGAAGAAGAAGCAGAACGCCAACGTCAGGAAGCTTTGAAACCGATTACGCTTTACGGCGGCAAGCTCAAAATTTATGCCCTTGTTAACGGCGAAGTGATTACCAGTACTGAAATGCAAAGCCGAATCAATGCCTTTATTGTGGCAACGGGGATTCCTTATAATGCAAAAACAAAAAATATGATTACAAACAAGGTGTTACAAGCGGCTATTGATGAAAAACTTAAAATTCAGGAAGCCAAGAAAAACGGTATTCAGGTTTCGCAAAAAGAAATTGCGACTGCAGTGGCGCGTTTTGAAAAAGCGAATAATATTCCACAAGGCGAGCTACGCAATTTGTTGGCAGAAGCCAATGTTAGTCTGAAGGTTTGGTCAACCCAAATAGAGGCAGACTTGGCATGGCAAAAACTGATGCGCAAAAAAGCGCTGACGTATGCTCATGTGAGCGAAAGTGAAATTACACAGGCTATTGATGATGTGCGTAAAGATATGACCATCAAAAAATATATGCTTTCGGAAATTGTGATTAACAAAAAAGATGCCAAAGATATTTATCAGTTGGCTGAAGTGTTGCAACAAGACCCACGTTTTTCGCTTTATGCAATGCAGTTTTCGCAAAGTCCGAGCGCAGCAAACGGCGGCAGTTTGGGCTGGGTAGCCAAAGGGCGCTTGCCGGCAGCATTGGAAAATGTGTTCTCCAAGCTCAAAGAAGGACAGGTGTCTAAACCGGTGGCTTATGGTAACGACTATTATATTTTCAAACTGGAGAAGATATTCCATCCGGATACCGATAAGAATGCGGCATTGTCTCGTGACGGGGTGCGTCAGTTTTTGCAAAATAAAAAGTTGGAAGACTATTCAATTAAGGCCATCAAAGATTTACGCAATCGGGCATTGATAGAGAAAAAACTGTAATGAACGAACTGCCAAGCTTAAAACAAACAGTTGAAAATTATGGCCTGCTGGCAAAAAAATCGCTGGGGCAGAATTTTTTGCTGGATATGAATATTACCGGTAAAATTATTCGCTCGTCATTAGCGGCACAAGGCAAAGAAACTTGGCATGGCGAAACGGTTTTTGAGGTTGGACCGGGGCCGGGCGGGCTGACACGGGCTATTCTATCGGCTGAACCGGACTATTTGACCGTAATAGAAATGGATTCACGCTGTATTCAGATTATGCAGGATATTCAAGCCGTGATCGGTATTGATAAGATGCATATTGTTGAAGGTGATGCGTTGAAATTTGACTGGTGTGTAAAAAGGGAACAACCGCAGAATATTGTGAGTAATTTACCATATAATATTTCAGTTCCTTTGCTGTTGGGCTGGCTCAAGAATATGCAAAATTTCAGCAGTTTGACACTGATGTTTCAAAAAGAAGTGGCAGAACGGATTATGGCTGAGCCGAACAACAAAAACTATGGAAGACTATCGGTTTTGGCGCAGTTGGTGTGCCGTATTAAACCGCTTCTGACCTTAAATCCGAATTGTTTTGTGCCGGCGCCGAAAATTTGGTCGATGGTGCTATTGTTTTTGCCGCAAGAACGGAAAATATCGGCCGAAATTTTTGAAAAAATCGAGCATTTGACAGAGTTGGCATTTGGGCAACGGCGTAAGATGATTCGCCAAAGTTTGAAAAATGTGCCGAATTTGGAAAATTTGTGTGCCGAAGTTGGAATTGAACCGACCATGCGAGCGGAAAACATTACGCCGGCACAGTATTTACGATTGGCAGAGCTGATTTAAATTTGCGGTTTTGATGAACTTAATAAAAACTACGCTTTGTTGCGCTGACGCCTTATATGGTGGAAATTGTTACATCTGCATAGAGCATTCACAATAACTTTTTAGCAACCTCAAAACCTGTTTTTTATTGACATTTAAGTATAAAACAGATAGGGTTCAAACCATAAAACTATCATTAAGATTTATTATAAAACTCAAAATATCTAGCTTATGAAACAACTTTTGCACCAATTGGCAGTGTGCCCGCATTTGCAAAGAAATTTGCAACCGCGACAGTTTGCGGATTTTTGCCGGCAACTGAAAGAAAGTGATGAAGTTCTTGAGGCGCAAGATGCTTCCGAACTTCTGGATTTGTTCTGTTTATTCTACTGGCGGTTAGAAAGCTTACAGAAATCTTGCTTTGAAGATGTGAACAGCGTTTGGCTCAATGCGTCCCGACCGGCGTGGATAAAAATTATTCCGCGGCTGATGCAAGAGAGCAGAGTTTGCAATGACTTTGTTTTTCTGGCGAAAATTCTGATAAAAGAATTGTCGGCGGAAGAATGCAAGAAATTAGGTAAGATGTATCTTCCTGCTTGGACAGAAGACAGTGATTATACCTCTATTACTAAGGAGGAGTATGCCTATCGTCAAGCCAACGGCTTAAAATGCTGGATATATGAGTATCCGCCAATGCCGAACGGCAAAGTAACGATTGATTATCGGCGCCCATGTTGTATTCATGATTTGAAGTGCTTTTATGTTATGCTTGAAGTGCTCCTAACGAGTGGGCAAGAAGTTTTGTGGTTTATGGGAGGATATTCCGACTCAGACTAAACAAAAAACGAGGTTTTAAAGCCTCGTTTTTTTTGCGTTATCCGACAAATGCCATAATCAGCAAAATGATAAGGCCAATCGGTGCAATATAGCGCAAGGTAACCAAAAAGTAGCGAGTAAAAGCGCTTGACACATGGGCACTGCGACGGATGTTATGAATAATCGGTTTCATTGCCTTATAGCCGACAAACAGAGCCATGGTCAGCGAAACGATTGTCGCCGTATAAGTTGAAACCAGCCAATCGGCTAAGGAGAACAAATCGCGTCCCAAAATTTTGATATTCCAAGCGCCGGAAAAAGATGCCGCGACCATCGTGAAGCAAAAAACAGCAATAATCATCACCACAATTGCGGCACTGTATCGTTGTAATTTGAATTTATCTATCAGCAAATTCGTCAGCACTTCAAAAATAGATATTGTTGAAGTGACTGTTGCCAACATCAGCAATAAATAAAATGTCAACGCCCAGAAGTGTCCGCCGGATAAGTTCTGAAAGACGTGCGGCAGACTGATAAAAGTCAATCCCGGACCGGAAGCGACCGAAAGTTCAGCCGAAAAAATTGCCGGAATAATAATTACCGCGCTCAAAATAGCAGCCAGTGTATCAAAAATTTCAATATGTCGCACCGCCTTAAACATATTTTCTTTTGGTGAAAAATAGGAACCATAGACCAAAAGCACGCCAAAACCGAGCGAAAGCGAAATAAAAGCTTGCCCCAATGCGGCCGTAAAGGTGTCTGCCAAAGCCTTAAAACTAAACCCGTTAGGGGTAAAGCCTAAATATTGCGGTTCTAAAGTCAGCAGAAAGCTGATTCCCCTGTCGGCGCCGTCCAGAGTGAGTGCACGCAGGCTCAGCATCACAAAAATCATAAAAAGAATTGGCATCAAATACAAACCGGCGCGCTCAATTCCTTTTTTTACACCGGCAATCACAATCAATGTGGTGACAAACAAAAAAATCAAACCACAGCTGAGCTGAATAGAAAAACTATGTGTCAGTTGTTCAAATTCGGCTGTTAGCTGTGTGTGCTCAATTTGCATCAACTTGCCGCTCACCGCTTCCAAGAAGTAATACAATACCCAACCGGCAACCAAAAAATAAAAGGACAGACATAGCGTGACGCCCGCAACGGCAAACCATCCGCCGAAGAACGACCAAATTTTCAAATGCGATAAGCCGACTTCTTTGCCGATATGCTCGTAAGCATCAACACAATTGCTTTTAGAAGCCCGTCCAATGGCAATTTCAGAAACCATCAGCGGATTGCAAATAAAAAATAAAATCAGCAGATAAACCAAAATAAAACTCAAACCGCCGTATTGTCCGCATAAGTACGGAAACCGCCAAATATTGCCCAGCCCGATGGCCGAGCCGGCAGCCGTTAAAATAAATCCCCACGAGGAAGAAAACGTTTCTTTTTTCATATTTCATACCTTAAACTGTTACAAATGAAAAATCACCTATTTTAATTTTCCTGAAAATATTATGTTTGTTCGTGGCTTCAAGTTGCTAAACAAACACAAGGTCATCAGAAGGTGAATTCTAATTGAGCGGTTTCAAATGTCTATTGTTGACAGCCTTTGGGATATTAGCAATAGTTTCATTAAAAATCAAGTTAAAGTTAGCTTTTTCAGGCGGAAACTGCCACAATATTTTGTTCCGTTTTTTAATAGAGCCTTTGTCAGTAAAGACGCAAGGTTAGAAATACACGATTTTTTTAGTTACTGCTTGTTTCCTGTTTTTAATTTGCATATCGACAATTTTATAAAAAAACATCTTGACAAAGTTTGTCTAATTTTGTATAAAAGAACTCAAGAACAAAAATTATTAACTTAAAAATTAAATAATTATGAAAAAAATTCAATTTAATTCAGTGTACGTGAACGACGGTCAAACTGTCGTCACATTGTTCTATGACGAACAGAAAAATGTAATGTGGTACTCGGTAGATGTGATCAACCAGGGGACTGGTTGCGGTTGGATCAATATAGAGGTTCCTGCTGAGCTGAAGGCCGAAATTCTCGACCACGCCGAACGAGTGTGGGGGAGCACACAAGAGCTTTATGTTCTCAAATGCTTCAGGCCGCTGTCGGCCGAACTCTGGGAATTCATCGAGGACTGCTGGGATGCAATCAGACGTCAGGAGCCTCGGTTGTTCCCCAAAAAAAATTAAGCCAAAGCCCTTGGATTTTTCCAAGGGCTTCGCTTTTTTTGTATTTATATGCGCCACCAATGCAATTTGAAATTTTCAGATGATAAAAATAAAACGCCACCCCTCTTGCGGCGACAAATTTTGCACCCCATATATACCTTATAAAAAAATAAGGAGAATATAATATGAGTAAAAAGCAAAAATTCAAAACCGAAGTCAGTAAGCTGTTAGATATTGTAATCAATTCGCTATATTCCGAAAAATATATCTTTTTGCGAGAGCTGATTTCTAATGCCAGCGATGCTTGCGACAAGTTGCGCTACTATTCGCTGATGAATCAAGATATTGCTAAAAACAACGGTGCTTTCAAAATTGTTATTACACCGAATGCCGAAGAAAATACACTCACCATCAGTGATAACGGTATTGGCATGAACAAAGATGATTTGGTTAATCATTTAGGCACAATTGCCAAGTCCGGCACGGCCGATTTTGTGCTGAACGCCAAAGACAATGGCTCGGTGGTAGATTTAATCGGTAAATTCGGCGTTGGTTTTTATTCGGCTTTTATGGTTGCCGACAAGGTAGAGGTAACAACAAAACGTGCCGGCGAAGAACAGGCATATAAGTGGATTTCAGACGGTGTGGACGGTTTTGAAATTACTGAAGCCGAACGCGACAAATTCGGCACCGATATTAAACTCTATTTGAAAGATGATGCCAAAGATTATGTGGACACCATTTATTTGCGCCACATTATCCGCACCTATTCCGACCACATCAACTACCCGATTGTGCTCAATTTAGGAAAAGCCGGCGAAGAAACAGTGAACACCGGTTCGGCGCTATGGACACAAAACAAGGCTGAAATTACCGATGAGCAATATAACGAGTTTTATCATCATATTTCACGAAATTTTGATACACCGTGGATGCGCCTGCACTTTAAAGCGGAAGGAAGTATTGAATATACCGGCTTGTTATTTATTCCAAGCGAGGCGCCGTATGATTTGTTTCAGCCGGACCGTCAACAGAGTTTGAAACTTTATGTTAACCGCGTGTTTATATCGGATAAGGTTGAAGATTTGATGCCGTCATATTTGCGTTTTGTGAAAGGAGTTATTGACAGCGCCGATTTGCCGCTGAATATTTCACGCGAAATGTTGCAACAAAATGCCTTAATTGCCAAAATCAAAAACGGTACGGTTTCGCGCATTTTGAAGGAATTGAAAAAACGTTCGGAAAATTATGATGACTATATGAAGTTTTGGAAAAACTTTGGGGTGGCGTTTAAGGAAGGAATTTATGAAGACGTGGCGAACCGGGTTGATGTGGCGGAATTGTCGCGCTTTTATTCAACACACGATAAAGAGCATCTAACGTCTTTAGATGAATATATTTCGCGTGTTATTGATGGACAAACCACCATTTACTACATCACCGGTGATGATGTCCCAACCCTGCGCAACAACCCGCAATTAGAGGCGTTTGCAGCCAAGGGAATCGAAGTTTTGCTCCTTATCGACCCGATTGACGAATTTTGGGTGCAAACACTGACCAATTATAAAGGCTATCCGATTAAGCATATTTCGCAAGCGGATATCGATTTGAAAATGGAACGAAACACACCGCGTGCCGATGAAGGAAGCTTAAAACGTTTGACTGATTTTATGGCAGATTTGTTCAAAAATGAAGTAGGGAAAGTGATTGCCACCGAAAAGCTGACCAAAAGTCCGGTGAGCTTGACGGTAGAAAGCGGACAGATGAGCATTCATTTAGAGCGATTGATGCGTAATCATCAACAACAAACCGCTTTTGCCAGCACCCGTATTTTGGAGGTTAATCCGTATCATCCGCTGATTATCAAACTGGCTGATGCCATGTTTGAGCCAAGTCAAAAGACCAAGGTGGAAGAAATTTGCCGCTTGCTTTTGGACCAAGCCAAAATTGCCGAAGGTGAAGCCATTAGCGATAGCTCGTTTTTTAGCGAAAAATTGAGCGAATATATTTTGAACGGTTGGCAATCAAAGTAAAGAGCTGATATTGTCGGGGTAGTACCGCGTTGTTGTGAAAGAAATGCTTTGACACAACCAAACGCGGTTCTTTCCCCAGTCATTCTCGGACGCTGTTATTTTCCGCCGTCATTCTTGCCTGCTTATTTATCACTGTCATTCTTGCCCGTTTTTTATACCGCTGTCATTCTTGAACCGTTAGGTTCGAGAATCTCCGAACGCAGTTCGGCAACATACTTGA
>OMQE01000157.1 GCA_900313155.1 uncultured Rhodospirillaceae bacterium
AATTGAAGAAAAACGACGACAATGACAAAGAAGTTGTGTTGCCAATGTTCGTGTTATTTCATTCAGGCGGACATTAACATTTTTATTTTGCAAATAGTCAAGAGCTTCGCGAACTTCAAGAGCATTGCCGATTGCGGTGCCACGTGGCTGATTCATATCTGTCAACACGGCAGAGGTTTGAGTGCCTGCACCGTTAGCCACCGAAACAATCGATTCCGCCAAAGCTTTTGCATCAGCAAAATTTTGCATAAATGCACCGTTGCCGCAGGTTAGATCCATAACCAAATATTCCAGTCCGGCGGCAAGTTTTTTGGAAAGAATAGAGGCGGTAATGAGCGGAATTGACTCTACTGTGCCGCAAACATCTCGAATGGCATATATTTTTTTATCGGCCGGTGCCAAATTACCGGTTTGGCCGATAATGGCACAACCGACTTCTTTAACCGTTCGACGAAATAAATCATTATTTGCCGCAGTGTTGTAGTTCGGAATAGACTCCAACTTATCAACAGTGCCGCCGGTGTGCCCCAAACCGCGACCGGCAATCATCGGGACATAAACATCGCAAGCCGCCAAAATAGGCGCCAACATTAAACTAACCTTATCTCCAACACCGCCGCTGGAGTGTTTATCAACCACCGGCTTATCTAAATTCCAATGCAAAATGTCGCCGGAATTGCGCATCGCCAAAGTTAAATCAATTGTTTCATCGGCATTGAGCCCGTTTAAGAAAATAGCCATTGTCATAGCGGCCACTTGCACATCGGCAACCGAGCCGTTTTGGATACCGGCTATAAATTCATAGATTTCGGCGCTTGAGAGCGTTTGATTATTGCGTTTGCGGCGGATAATTTCTTGTGGTAACATAGCCTATTCTTCCTCTAAAAATTTTTGCAATAAAAGTTCAAGTTTGCGCTCGGCAGCAGCAACGGTGCGTAACACATCATCGTGTTGTAAGTTTTCGCTACCTAATCCGGCTCCTAAATTTGAAATAACCGAAATGCCCAACACTTGCATTTGACAATGAACTGCCGTAATTACCTCCGGTACGGTAGACATGCCCACGGCATCGGCTCCAAAATTGCGAAACATACGTACTTCGGCCGGAGTTTCGTAATTTGGCCCTAAAACCATTAAGTAAACACCTTCAAACAATGATATATTTTCACGTTGAGCAATTGTCTTGATTTTTTGCCGCAAATCAGCATCATAGGCCGCACTCATATCCGGAAAACTAGCACCCTTTTGAGCACCGAGCAATGGGTTGCGGGCGCTGAAATTGATGTGGTCGCTAATCAGCATTAAACTGCCGGCCGGCATATCCGAACGTAACGAGCCGGCGGCATTTGTGGCAATAAATCTTTTAACCCCTAAATCTTTCAACTGTTCTGTTGATTGGGCAATAAATTGCGGATTCATACCTTCATAAAGATGGGTGCGCCCTTGTAAACAGATAACCTTGTGCCTACCGATTATACCGGCGCAAAGACGTCCTTGATGTCCCTCTACGGACGGTATTGGCGCATTTGGAATGTCAACGTAGGGTATAATAATCGGATTTTTTATCAGAGAGGTAAAATTACCTAAACCGGAACCGAGAACAATAGCCGTATCCGGTTCAAAGCCATTCAGCTTGCTTTGCAAATATTCGAATGTATCACTTGTCATGAGAGGTTTTCTCCAAAGAAAATTGTTGCGGAAGCAAATTTGCTAATTGGCAAGTTTGCACAATTTTATGTGTGTCTGCGCTATGAATCAGGGTATTCGGCATCGCAAATTCGGCAATTTTTTGCAAACAATTACCGCATGGCAACAAACAATTGTCATCGGCACAAATCAAAATTTCGGCAATTTGTCGTTCGCCTGCGGCAACCATAGACGCAATAGCTCCGGCTTCGGCGCAGGTTCCGCAAGGATAAGAGGCATTTTCTACATTACAACCGCAGAAAAATTTGCCGTTCGGCGTATAAATTGCGGCGCCGACAGCAAAGTTGGAATATGGTGCGTAGGCGTTGTTTCGGGCTTTTTGAGCCAAAAGCAAAAGTTGTTCGGTTATTGTCATTTTTTTTGCCTTCTATGTTAAAAAGATGTTGATTTCTGAGATAAATATTATACACTAAAAGTTAAGTTTATCTTTATTTTTGTGGGGAGAATTCAGTTTGAAAAAAGTTATTTTGATTGTCGTTGCGGTATTGTTGCTGATTGGTGGCGGGTTGACGGCATATATTGCAAACTTTGATTGGAATTCGTATAAAGGAGAAATAGCATCTCGTTTTTCAAATACATTGGGTAAAAAAATAGAATTTGGCGGAGATTTAAGCGTTTCTATTTTGCCTAAACCTCACATTACCGTTAAAAATGTGAATATTCTTAATCCTCAAAACGGCGAAAAGCTGGCTTTGGTTAAAAATGTGGAAGCCACGCTTTCTTTAAAAGCATTGCTTGACGGTACGCCGGAAGTTGAAACTTTATCGCTTATCGGTGCCGAATTATGGTATTTGGTTGATGAAAACGGCAATTCCAACTGGCAAGGGCAGAGGGGGCATTTTCTTGATTCCGGCATAGAATATAATCGGCAAACGGTTCATGTGCAAAATGCCTTAGTGCACTATCAAAACAAAAAGCGGGAAATCAACACCGAATTTGAGCAAGTCAATGCTGATGTGGTTGCTGAAAGTTTGACAGGACCGTATCGGATTGACGGTAATTTTATCAATCGGGGTGATAACTACGGTTTGGCCGTTGGTTTAGGCGATATTTCGCAAACAGATGACGTGTTTTTGAATTTTGCCGTTACTCACCCGAGGACAAACAGTTATATTTTGTATGACGGCAGTTATAATTTTTCCAATAGCCATTTTGAAGGAAATTTCAGCGGTGAATTTCAACAGCCGGCAAGTTTGGTGAATATTATGCTAAATCAGGAAATGTTGCCGGAAATGCTTAATTTGCCGTTTATATTCTCTGTGCATTTAAAATCGGATAGTTTGGCATTGCAAATGACCAGTTTAGCTCTCAAATTTGCAGAAATTATTGAAGGTTCTGGTAATGTAAATGTTCCAAAAGTTTCCAAAGATGGTGCAAAGCCGCGCATTGATATTGATTATAAATTTGCAACTTTAGATATCAGACCGCTTTTAATGGGGGCGCAACTTGCTTTTGAGGCTTACAGACATGAAAAAATGCCTTATGAACCGCAGACGGATTATAATTTGCATTTTGATTTGGCAATGCAACGTTTGGTTATTGGGGAAACCGCGGATAGCGTTTTGGAAAATGTTTCTTTGAAAGGAAATTGGCAAAACGAAGAATTGAATGTTGATGAATATTATGCAGCTTGTCCGGGGAATGTGGTTTGGACGATGAACGGAAGTTTGTTGAACGAAAACAAAATTCCGACATTCTTTATGAAAAATAGAGTGGAAGGTAAAAATTTTGCGGCGTTTGCCCGTGCTTTCGGGATAAATTTGCAAGCACCGAGCCAGTCAGCTTACCGAGATATAGATGCTACTTTTAATATAATCGGTATGCCTCTTAATTTTTCTGTATCTGATTTGAAAATAGCTTTGGATAAAACTAAAGCGGAAGGGCTTATCAATTTTAATTTTGAAGGTGAACAACCTCGTTATGAATTAGATTTTGACAGTGATGATATCAATTTTGATAATTATCTGTCTTTTTCGGCCGAAGCAGAAAGTTTAACGGATAAGGTTCGGCAAAATATCGAAACTTTGGCATTTTTGAAAAATGCTCAATGGCAAATTGATGCCAATATTGCTTCTGCCGTTTTCAGAGGTGTTCCGTTGCAAAAGTTAGCTTTGAAGTTAAACAGTGATAAAGATGCGGTGCACATTTTAGAATTATCAGCCGGTAACATTTTGGGGGCAGAGATTAATGTTGCAACTGATATCAATGGTATTGGCGGTGAAGATTTGGCTTTCTCTAATTTGCAATATAAACTGAACACGAAAGATATTTCGCCGATTATCAGTAAATTTGGAATGGCGGTTCCGGAATGGGATATTTTTAAAAATAAACCGATGATGGCCGAAGGGACTGTTAACGGAAATTTGCACGAGGCTGATGTGTTGACGAATATTGTTATCAATAAGACTCAGTTTTATTATCGGGGTAAAATTGCGCAACACGATTATTTTGAATTTGACGGTCAAAGTAGCTTGAAAACAACAAATTTCAGTGGATTAGTTAATGATTTAGGCGGCCACTGGGAAAAACTTAAAAACAATAGCGCGTTTAATTGCGGCGGTAAAATTGTCGGTCGGGCTGACAATTGGTCATTAAGTGAGGCAGATTGTGTGTTGGGAACAGCAAAATATGGCGGGCAAATTGAAGTTCGACATGAGCAAGATATGTGGTATGTTAATGCAAATGTCCAAACATCGGAATTTGATTTGGCAAATGTTTTGGAAGTTCAAAGTGCTAAAAATAATATTACCGGCGGATTGTCTTATGCAGACGATTTTATCAATCGTCCGAATTTCAGTCGTGATGTGTACAACTTTTCGGCATATCGTCCGTTAGTGCTTAATTTAACATTGTCTGCCGAGCGTTTGGTGTGGAAAAAAATACTGCTTCAGAATGTTTCGACACATATTTTAAATGAACAAAACAAACTTCGGTTGGAAGATTTGAAATTTGGGTATGAAGGTGGTGAATATACCGGAAACATAGTTATTGATTATGTTCAAAAACCGCGTGTGAATGGTAAATTGAGTGCGGATAATGTAAAACTTGAAAACATTGGCGGTAAAATTTATAAAATAACTTCAGGAGATGCCACTGTTTCTGCCGAATTTTCTTCAGCTGCCGGTTCGGTAGAAGAATTTATTGGTGAACTTTCAGGGCAGATGGATTTTTCAATCAGAAACTTTGGATTTGATGGTTTGGACTTTGAAACAATTGCTCAAGATTTACAAAGTCGTTCCCATTCCAACGGTGTTTTTCAAATGGTTCGTGATAATTTACAGCAGGGGCATACGAATTTTAGCACATTTTCCGGTAAAGTTAAAATGAATGGCGGTGTATGGAACTTTGAAAATGCCCAATTAAATAACGATATAATTGCAATCAGCATGAAAGGAGAAGATGATTTAAGTAATTGGCGAATGCATAATGATTTTAAGGCTAAATTCAAAAAACTGGATTTGCCGGAATTTTCTTTTGTGATGAGTGGGCTTATCAACAAACCGGCGGTGGAAGTCAATGTTGATGAGTTGGTTGAAAAATATGATGCCTATTGGGCAGAAATTGAACGGCAAAAACAGCTCAGTGAGGACAAAGAGCGTCAGCTGTTAGAGGAAGATATGGTACAAAATCAGCAAAAAGTCAGCGAACTTTCTGCTCGGGTTAATGAACTTACCGCCATATTTGATAAACATATTCAACAGAGTGCGGAAAATCAGTATCGGCAGTGGTATAAACAGCAAATGGAACGTCTAAATTATATCGGGACTCAAGCAGACGAGATGAGTGCTGTTGCAAGGCAAGTCGATTATACGAAAGATGATATTACAAAAATAAACGAAAAGTTACAGGAATATTCGGCAGAAATCGAAAAAATATCGCAACAGCTCGGCGAGAAGTATTATCAGGATTTGCAAGAGCAACTTCGCACGCAAAAAAATATCAGTGATGTATTTAAAACCGATAACGGAAATCTTTACGAAGAATATCAACTGAAATGGAAAGATAAGACGACTCAATTGGCGCAATATGGCGGTGCTTCTGATGAAGTTGACAAGAATTCGGATGTTCAGGCTAAAAAACTGAAAATTGAAGATTTACGTCGCCAATTTTGGGATAACAGCTATAAGCTTGCAGATATGGTAACATTGGCAGAAAAGATTGATAATACGGAAGATTTGCAAAAACAAGTGAAAGAAATAGATGCAAAAACAGCCACAATGCAAATGTTAAACCAACAGATGGAGCAATTAAACCAAGAAATATTTGAGTATATTGATACATTGGTTGCCGATAAAAAAGCATCATACGACGCTGAGCAAGAACGCTTAAAGGTAGCTCAACAAAAAGAACGCGAAGAAAATAAGGATAATTTATTGGCAAATGAAGATAGTTCTGCACAAAAAAGAGAAAAACAGGGCATATCGCAAACAGTTGAGCCTTTACCGGTGTTACGCGCAATAGAAAATCATTACGAATCCGGCGTGAGCGGAACAATTACCAAATCGTATGAAGATAAACCGGTTATTGTTCCGGTTTCAAGAGGGTTGTTGCGTCCGGCAGAAGGGGATATTAAACCGGTGAGCGGTTCTATTATTGCAAAATAATTACTGTTAAATATTTCGGACTATCCCTTGTATATTTTATTCAGGTAATATATAAATATGGATATAATCATAATTATGGAGGATTAATATGTATCAAAAGCCAGAAGTATGTATTTTGCCGGTTGCCGGTCTGTCAACCCGTAATTTGCCAACCACCAAAGTTTTACATAAAGGGTTTATGACACTCAACAATATACCTGTTATTCAATATGCGGTAGATTGTTGTGCCGAAGCCGGATTTAAGGAAATTGTTTTTATTTATAGTGACGAAGCGTGCAAGCACATGTTTGAAACATATTTTGCACCGGCTCCGGAGTTAGAAGAACGTTTATCCTCACAAAATAAGACCGAGTTATTAAAGACCATACAGAAGATTATTCCGGAAGGTATGAAATTTTCATTTGCATGCCAAAGCGAACCAAAAGGTAATGGTCATGCTATTTTAATGGCGAAAGATATTATCGGAGAACGTGATTTTGCAGTGATGTGGGTTGATGATGTTTATCTTAATCCGCATGGTAAGGGAATTATGCAACAGCTTTGTGATGTGTATGAAAAGACCGGAGGCATGGTGGAAAATATTATGGAATTTAAGCGTGAAGATATGGTGCGCTATGGTGCATTGACCGGCGTAGAACGTGACGGTAATATTGTGCGGGCGCATGGTATGGTGGAAAAGCCTAAATTAGAAGAAGTACCTTCAAACTACGCCTCTATGGGACCATATATTATTCCGAATGTGGTAATGCAGGTTTTGCCGGAAGTTACTAAAGGTTCTAATGGTGAAATCAATTTAACAGATGCTATCAATTTAGCGGCGCAACGCGGTATGCCGATTTATGGTGTACTGGCAGATGTGGAGCGCTATGATTGCGGAACAAACGCAGATTTGCTTAAGGCAAACATTCGATTGAGTTTGCAAAAAGATGCCGATTTACGAACTTGGGCGCGCGATTTGTTAAAGAATATGGATTAGTTTTTTCAAAAAAAATACATACCTTGAATTAGGTATGTATTTTTTTTTGCTTTTTTAGTGCTTTTAGTGCTTAATTTAACAAAATATATTGAATATTTTCGTCAGTAGCGCTCAAGATTTTTATGTTTTTACCTTCTATATTGATTATTTGTTGCGAAGTCGGAAAAACAAATGTTTTTTCGGTGCGTCCGTTTATAAAATCAATATGCGAAAACTGCATCTGCCCATCAACCAGTCCTTTGTAATAAATTTCGTATTGCAACTGAGGTGCAGAGGAGTTTTGGTGAATATCCGATGTTTTAATGATACTCAAATCTTTAGGCATAATGGTAGTTAAATCTCTGGACATCAAGAGCTCACCACGATAATAGTGCCCGATAAGGTGCATAATTTGTCCGTTTTCGTCTGCCAGTATCATTCTGCCGTCGCGTTCCGGTTCAAAAACCAAAAAATAGCGACCGTTAATCAAAACCTCACCGATTGGTGTCATCACTTGGCGTTTGCTAAATTGTATGAGATAGGTCGAGTTTTGAATTTTCCCATCGGAGCTCATTTCGTAGTGTTCACCCATATTAGACGTGGTAACCGTATATGTTTCGTCTCCGACCATACGTTGACCTTTATAAGCAGAAATAGGCACGTTAGTCGGATATTCTTGCGCATGATGGATAGAAATCTGTGCGTTTGCTTCAGAAGTGTTTTGGTGATTTCCTTGATAGTAGGATATTGGGTAGGTTTTGAATGAACGAAAATTGTTAAGCCAATAATTTTCGTGGTCGCGCTCAACTAATGTGTGCATTGAATCAGCCATATCACTGCCCCATTGAGTAACATCATCTCCAAAGCGTTGACCATCAAAATAAAAACCACCGCAAGCGATAAAAGGGATAGATATTGCCAGCAAAAATATTTTTTTCATGTGTAAGCTCTTTTTTAAATGTTTTATGTATATACGAAGGTAGATATACAACAATTTGGTAAAAAAAGTTATAACGAAAGCGAAAAAAAGATGAGTAATAATGCCGGAACCTGTAAAATAGTGAAATTTGAACCAATGTCAGAGGTTGGTGAAGAATTATCTGCTTTTGCCGAAGATTTTTTTGAAGTGGTGACTTATGATTATGATGACACCGGTCATGAACAGCTTGTCGGCTATATGCGGCAAGACGGGCAGGAAGAAGATATGTTAGCCGCGGCAAAGGCGAGGGGTATCGCGCTGCCGGCATATCAAACAGAGATGGTTAGCAGTGATGATTGGCTGACCGAAAATGTTATAAAGTTTGCACCGGTAGAAGTTGCCGAGTTTTTGGTCTATGGTATACATGAAAAAGAAATTGATACACATGGTAAAATAGGCATAAAAGTATATGCAGCAACGGCGTTTGGTTCGGAACATCAAACCACCAAGGGGTGTTTGCAAGCAATTTCGGATATTAACAAGGCAATAAAGCCACAAAAGGTTCTTGATGTGGGGACCGGTTCAGGGATTTTATCGCTGGCGGCGGCAAAGTTATGGCCTGATGCCAAAATTGTGGCGGTTGACATTGATAGCGAATCGGTAACAGTAGCTCAACAAAATGCCGTCGATAATGGTATTGAAGGGCAAATTGCGGTGGCTTTAAGTGATGGTTACAATGCTGATATTGTTCAAAAAAATGCGCCGTATGATGTGATTTTGGCCAATATTTTGGCGCGTCCGCTGATAGAAATGGCGCCACAAATGGCTTCAAACTTGAAAAAAGGCGGTTTTGCCGTTATATCGGGTTTTATTGATGAACAAATAGATTGGGTGATTGGTGCGCATGAAGTGTGTGGTTTGAAGCTTATAAAACTTTATCGCCAAGATAACTGGTGCGCTGCTCTGCTGGAGAAATAAGATGCTGATAAATGACATTTTGCAAATTTTAGAAACCAAAGGTTTAGACGCCTATATTGTCAGTCATGGCAATCGGTTTTTAGGGCAAGATATTTTAGAGAGCGAACATAAAATTAAACACTTATGTGGGTTTTCGGGTTCGGCAGGTGCGTTGATTATCGGTCGCAAAGGGTGTTTTTTATTGGTAGATGGGCGCTATGAATTGCAAGCAGTGCAAGAAGTTGATAATAGCCGTATAAATATTGTGCATCGCATCCCGAATATAAGTAATATCTGTTCTGTTTTAGAAGAAAACTCAATGGGGCACATTGGATATGATGCGTGGTGTTGGAGCGCGACGGATATGTCAATGGCGCAAAATCGTTTCGGAGATTTGCAATTTACGGATATTGGGGACTTGGTAAATATTGACGCGCTCAAACCTGTAAAAGTTTTACATCGTGATACAAAATATGCCGGTCAGAATGTTGATGAAAAATTGCAAATTGTCAGAGATTTTTTAGCGCGGCAAAAGGCTGATTATTTTTTGTTGACGGCGGCGGATAGTGTGTCGTGGCTTTTAAATATATATGCCGAAGATTTGCCATATTCACCGGTAGTTCGTGCTTATGCGTTAGTTAATGTTAGGGGAAATGTTGAGCTGTTTGCCGATAATTTACAGACAGATTTGCCTTGTCAACCAATGGCTGAGTTGGTTAAATTTTTAGAAAAAACATCGCAAAAAGTTCTTTACGATGCGTGGACAACGCCGAAAAAAATTGCGTTTGCTCCGATGAAATATGCAACCGATATATGTCAAAAATTGAAAACGATTAAAAATACCAAAGAACTTGAAGGTATGTTTAATTGCCATATTCGAGACGGGGTAGCGGTTACAAAACTTTTGATGTGGTTAGAAAAAAATTGGCAAGGTAAAACCGAGCTTGATGTGGTTCGAAAACTGCATGAATTACGTTTGGAACAAGCTGATTTTTTCAGTGAAAGTTTTGCGACAATAGCGGCAATTGGCGCAAACGGTGCCATTGTGCACTATCAACCGACCGAGAAAAGTAATAAGCAGTTACGACAAGGAGAGCTATTGTTGTTGGACAGCGGCGGACAATATTTAGACGGGACGACCGATGTGACGCGTACGGTTGCCCTAGGTATTCCGGAAAATGAAAAAATACGAGATTTTACGTGTGTATTAAAGGCGCATATTGCATTGGCAAGACAAATTTTTCCGGTTGGAACGCGCGGTTCACAGCTAGACGGCATTGCACGCGCCATATTGTGGCAACATGGGGTGGATTATAAGCACGGAACGGGGCATGGTGTGGCTTGCTTCGGCAATGTGCATGAGGCTCCGGTGAGTATTTCAAACAGCGCAAAATATATGTTTGAAGAACATGTGGTGGTTTCAGATGAACCGGGGGTATATTGTGAAGGGCAATACGGAATTAGGATTGAAAGTTTGTTGGCATCCGTCAAATCTGAAAAAGAGGGATTTTTAGAATTTACAACAATAACCAGAGTGCCTATTGATAAAAATTTGATTGATGTATATATGTTGACTGCGGACGAGCGAAAGTGGCTTAACGAATATCATCAAACGGTGTATGATTTATTGGTATCATATATGAATAAAGAAGAAAAAAAGTGGCTGAAAAAGGCATGCTCTCCGCTTTGAAAAGAGGAGGGATAAATGCGACGCAAATTTGGAATTTTAGGTATTTTATCGGCCTTTGCGGCCATTTTGATATGGACAGTATGTCAGGCGCAGGAAGTCAATATTTCCGGCAACAATCCGTATATACAGGAATATGTTTCGCAAAGTGAAGAAAATTGGAATAAATCGATTATTTATGTGTTCTATAACAATGCCGAGTGCAACACTTGTGCACAGGCAATCGGTATGATTTATAATTTGTATGAACAAAATTATAGCGGTCAATACAGTTATTTTGAGATAAATTATGCTGACCCCGGAGAATATAATTTTGTGGAAGATTATGACTTAAATTCACCGCTTTCCATTGTTTTGGTGCGTGTTAATGACGGAATGGCGCGAGGATACTATAAAATAGATAATCCGCAATTTTGGATAGAAGATCCGTCTTATTTTTCACAATATATCACATCGCAAATCAATAACTTTTTTAACTAGATGCCGAAAAATATCAGATTTGTAATAAAAAGATATTGACAAGCGAGGTAAAATATGTATACTGCGCCTAAATGTTTTGTTTTTAATTTTTTTAAGAAGAGTAAATAAAATGGCAAAAGCAGTAAAAGTTAAAGTAAAAATGGAAAGCACAGCCGGAACCGGTACTTTTTTCATTGCAGAAAAAAATCCGAGAACTCATCCGGAGAAGCTCTCTATGAAGAAGTATGATAAGAAATCTCGCAAACATGAAGAATTTGTAGAGAAGAAATTAAAGTAGTTTTTCTATCCTGATTACAAAAGGGAATAAATAAACGACTCGGGTTTATGTTGACCCGAGTTTTATTTTTTTTATGCAGACCAGATTATAAAATGCCGACTAAAGCTTGACGTAATTGTTCGGCAATATCCAATTTATAAAAGCTTTTATTAGCCATATTTTGTGGAAAGTATTCTGTGATATCAAGGGCAAAGATGTTTGATTGCAGATTCAGAAAATCGCGGCTGAGATTGAGAGCATCAGCGTTTGCCTGCAAATATTCTTTGTAATTTCCGATAGCCGATTTCGCTTCATTAATAAAGTTGTTTTGTTCACCAAAAATGCGGGTAAAGGCAAAAATGGTGATGACCATCAATAAAATGATAAAGTTTGTGGTACCACCAATATAAACACTGCTGAAAATCCATATGGCAAAAATAGCCGTGACGCAAAACAGCTTAACCAAGATGTTGATATACCAACGCTTAAAACGGCGGCGGAAAATCCAAATATAAAAAGCATATAGCGCAACAGTGGTGGCTAAAATAATCAGCATTTGTGCCGTATTAACACTGATAAGGGCAATAAATATCAAGGTCAACAAGAGCATAATTGTGCTGAACATAACATAGCTGATATTGTGCAATAATCGATATTTTTTAATTTGCTTATTATTTGTTTTTTCGTATATTTTTGCAATATATTTGAAAATTTTGTTATGAATCGTATTTACCTCTATTTGTTTTGCCTTGTGAGCAAAGAGTTTTCTTAAGGCTTTTTTATCGGTTTTACTGAGGCGTGAACCGGTGATATTTTGACGATTTAAAAACAGTCGATTATTTTCGGAAACAATGTTGAGCGCTTGTTTGCGATATAAGTCCAAAATTTGGGCAACAAAAGCGATGCGGTCGTATTTACCTACCAAAATATGGCGCATCAATGAGCCGTTGTAGGAAGGTGTGTATTTGCTTTTTCGGCGTTCTTTTTTTAGGGATATCAATGACAATAAGTACGAAAGAAAAATAGCTAAAAAACCTAAAAAAGCATACATAACGCTACCCCAGTTATGCAAAAACGTGTTAAAGCCTTTGTATAAATTCGGTAAAAATGCCGATGTTTCCGCAATAGCGATAATGTTCATACTTTCGCCGTTCAGCAGAGGCGTGTAGTTTGATAAAGCAACAACATTATCGGCCATAGGGATAATATTTGTCCGGCGGTTTGTGGTATGAGTGTGTTCGCCAACAATGCCTTGAACATTTTTGAAAGTTTGTCCGTTCGGTAAGGTGATAATGGCATTGGCAGAGGTGATAAAAGCATTTAGGGGACGACCGGTTATCGGCCAATTCATCACCACAAAGTTGTTTTTTTGCCAAAGTTGGTAATTAACCATATAGTTAAAAGTATAGGTATATACGCCCGGTTCAATATTTTGCTTGTATTTAGGTTTTAGAATGATGTCGTTGCCGATTTCTTCTGTGGTATATTCTACCGGTGTATCGTTGATACTAACATTGTTCAAAATGAGTTCAATACGTTGAGATTGGCCCTTGTCATTATAGGCATATTTTGGAAAAACACGATGGATTGCTTGAGTAAATTTGTTGTTATCGGCAACAACAATAATTGTTTCTTCTATTTTTAAAAAACCATTTGCCTGAATATCTATATAGCTTAAAAAGTATGGAATATGCTCTATTGCCGGTGCTAACATACGTCGCCCGCTCGGCAAGGTGAAACCA
>OMQE01000158.1 GCA_900313155.1 uncultured Rhodospirillaceae bacterium
AGGACTCGAACCTCTGCACCGTTATTCGCGGTGACGGATTAGCAATCCGCTGTATTACCACTCTACCAACGCTCCGTTTCAAGCAGTATATTTACCTTATGTTTTTAAGAACGTCAATATATTTTTTTTAATTTGTTGAATAAATTTAAAATGGCATCCAAATTTTATCAAAAGTATACAAACAGAAAATATTTCTTAAAATAGCCATATTTTGATATACATTTTTTAGAAATCTACTTTTTATCTGATAATGTTATTTTCTGTTTTTAAGTTGCGGTAACTTTTTTTATGATAATAACAAAAAACACTTGCATTTTGTAAAATATTGGCGTATAAGATTCTCCGTCTGAGTTGTTCGGGCGAAATTGGCATGCCTGACAGCTTTTGTTTAATTCCAAGAAAAATGAAAGGGAATAAAATGCCTAAATTAAAAACTAAAAAAGCCGCCGCAAAGCGCTTCAGCGTTACCGGAACCGGCAAAATTAAAAGAAATCACTCGTTTAAGAGACACTTGCTCTTTAACAAGCCGACAAAACAAAAAAGACAAGCAAGAGGCACTCGTTTGATTGATGTAGCCAACAAGTTTGTTAAAAAGTTTTTACCGTTTATTTAAGAGGGAGGATAAGATATGTCTCGTGTTAAAAGAGGTTTAACGGCTCATGCTCGCCATAAAAAAATTTTGAATATGGCTAAAGGCTACAGAGGTCGTAATAAAAATGTATTCAGAGTAGCTGTTGAAAAAGTTGAAAAAGGTTTGCAATATGCATATCGCGACAGAAAAGCAAAGAAAAGAAGTTTCCGCTCTTTGTGGATTCAACGTATCAACGCTGCTACACGTATCCATGATATGACTTATTCCCGATTTATCAGCGGGCTCAATAAAGCAGGTATTGAGCTTGACCGCAAAGTTTTAGCTGATATCGCTTTGAAGGAGCCCCAAGCTTTTGCTAAGTTGGTAGAAACTGCCAAAGCGGCTCTTAAGTAATATACAAAGATACAAAATAAAATTGATAAAAAAGAGTTGGCTTCAGGCATTTCCGGCCGGCTCTTTTTTATTTTTTTGAACGAACAAAGGTTGCTGATTATGGAAAATTTAGAAAACTTAAAAAGCGAAATTATAGAAAAAATTAACACTTGCACCGAACTGAAAGAACTTGATGATGTTCGTGTTTCAGTGATGGGGAAAAAAGGGCAAATCACCGAGATGATGAAAGGATTGGGAGCTTTGCCTTTAGAAGAAAAAATTGCTCTGGGAAAAGGCTTAAACGTGCTTAAAAGCGAAGTTGAAACAGCTTTAGAAAGCCGTAAAAAAAGTTTGGAAGAAATAGCTTTAAATGCTAAATTGGCACAAGAAAAAATTGATGTTACTTTGCCAATTCGTCCTCAAACACAAGGGCGTATTCATCCGGTGAGCAAAATTTATGAAGAAGTGACCGCCATTTTTGGGCAAATGGGGTTTGAGGTGGCAAATGGTCCGGATATTGAAGACCAATTTCATAACTTTAATGCACTTAATATGCCGGCAGACCATCCTGCCCGTCAAATGCAAGATACTTTTTATATCAATGACAATCCGCAAAAGCCGTTTGATATGGATACCGCCTATGTTGTGCGTACCCATACTTCGGGAATGCAGATTCGCACCATGGAAAACAGCAACCGCCAATCCGTATTGTGGCTCCGGGGCGAACATATCGTTCTGACTATGATGCCACCCACACACCTATGTTCCATCAAATTGAGGGATTAGTGATAGATAAAAATATTACAATGGCACACTTAAAGGGCTGTTTATACGACTTTATGAAGGCGTTTTTTGAACTTGATGAACTGCCGGTTCGTTATCGTCCGTCATATTTTCCGTTCACCGAACCTTCGGCTGAAATGGATATCGGTTGTTTAAAAACCAAAACCGAACTCAAAGTCGGTGCCGGTACCGACTGGCTTGAAGTTCTCGGTTGCGGTATGGTTCACCCCAATGTTTTGCGTGCCGGAGGCATTGACCCGAACGAATATCAGGGTTTTGCTTTTGGTTTAGGAATTGACCGCTTGGCAATGCTCAAATATGGCATTCCGGATTTACGCACATTTTTCGAATCGGACGTGCGTTGGCTGAAACACTATGGATTTACACCGCTTGATATTTCTTCTATGACCGGTGGCTTAAGCAATAACGGAGGATTGGCACGATGAAATTAACACTTTCTTGGCTCAAAGAACATTTGGAAACAACTGCTACATTAAACGAAATTTGCGATACATTAACGCGAATTGGGTTAGAAGTTGAAGAAGTAACCGATCCATCGGCAGGTCTTAAAGATTTTATCACAGCGCGTATTGACAGTGTGGAAAATCATCCCGATGCCGATAAATTGCATGTTTTGTGCGTTAATGACGGCACTAATAAGTATCAGGTTGTTTGCGGCGCACCTAATGTGCGTGAAGGATTGATTGGTGTTTTTGCTCGCGAAGGAACATTGATTCCGCTGTTTAATGAACGTCTGAAACGCGCTTCTATTCGCGGTGTTGAAAGTTGCGGTATGATGTGTGCGGTTGATGAAATAGGTATCGGAACAGC
>OMQE01000196.1 GCA_900313155.1 uncultured Rhodospirillaceae bacterium
ATCGCCGCATTTAAAATTGCACACTTAATTAAAACTTGTTTGTACCATCTGGTAAGTTGGGTAATCGCTGAACGAGAGTATTTCATAGTTTAGTTCCTTTTGTCATTAAAATTCAACATAGCCCTACGGCTATAACCTGACGTTCTAGGTATTTTACCAAAAATTTTGTCACAGTCAATATTTTTTTACTTTTTCTTAATTTTTGAACAAACTATAATTTTGATGAAATATAAGATGCTTTAACCAAGAAAAAATAAAGAATCCGGTCAAACATATGGGAAAATTTTTTGTAGTTTCATTATATTTTAAATTAACTAAATTTCGTCGTCTTTATCTTTGCGCCTTTGACAGTCTCCTGCTCAAGCCTTTTAAATACCCGAAGCAACCGGTCGCAATTACAATCGGTTGCTTCATAATGCATCAATATACAGTCTGTAATAGCTATTTATCGGCCATTTTCAAATATCTGTAAGCCAAGCGATTATAAACGTTTGCCGGCATATCCAAGAGTTTAACTGTTGCATAGTTTTTGTCTATATCAATAACTCTGCAACGAATTTTTGTCTGAACATCATCAAACATTAATTCAAGTTCTCTTTCTTCACCGACCTGCCAATTATCACGATTAACGATAATAGCTGTATCACGACTGATTTCAACTATCTTCATATTAGAAATCAGTGCGCTGTCCTTCCAAACTTCATACTTAGCACTAAATCCTTCCGGCATAACATAGATATTATCATAACCGTAGTAATCCTTTGCTTTCTGACGCAATTCGGTTTCTTTTAAGCCCAAACGAACAAAGCTATTTTCATCGCTGAATGTATTAACCAGTTTACGCCAGTCATAATGAACAACAGGAGCTGTTGTTTGGGTTATAATCGTGTTATCCATAGTCAGGCCGAAACTACCTGTTTTTTGCGTATAAAGTTGAACATCCGATGGTATCAAGCGGCGATAATCATTGTCAACCACCACTAAATACCTACTGTTGTCTGCCTCACGATTGCCGTTGCGGATTTCAGCATAATTATTGATGTATCCGTCATGAACTTTCAGATTTGTATCCATAGTGTTGATATACGCATTATCGGCATAAAGCGTATCAAACTCAACACCGCGTTCATTATCAGCATAATCATTGACTGAAATCACGGCATTTTTAGCGCGGAAGTCATAGTCATAAATGCTTGCTTGATTGTTTTTGAACGTCTCACGTTGCGTAACCGGTGTCTGTTCTTTATAAACCGAGCGGTTAGCATTATTAACCTGTGCATTGACCACGTCCCTATCAACTCCGATAATATCAAGTGACAATGGTGTACCTTCACCATACGCATTGATACCGCGCGCGGCATAGACAGTCTTATCATCTTTACCGCCAAATTGAGCTTCGGTATAAGTTGTTTGTGTCTGTTTATAGCCTTCCGAATAATCTTTAGTTGAAACATTGGAGTTTAACGCTTTATCCGAGTTTGCATAGATGTTATCAGCCATCAGCGTGACATCGGCTAAACGTCCGCCATCCGGATAAAAATTATCATTTTCACCGTTATTTCCTCTAACGGTCAACGAATAGATTTTCAAATTAGAATCTCCACGCTCCGGATTATCAATAGCATCCAAAACTTGAATATTAACATACTGTGGAATTGTATAATTACTTCCATTATCCGAAGAACTACCATAAACCAAATCATCATGCGGATAAAGCATATCTTCAAATTTGACAGTATTTTGTCCTTGTGTTGAGCCGCTACCGATTTCATAAATCGTCAGATTTCGGGCTTGTTGCGTAATTTCTAAGCCTTTTCCAGACGTAATCTTACCAATAACCGCATCATGTTTCAAATCCAGATTAATCATACCATGTTTAGAAATCATTTGGTGAATAATCGTATCACTTGCAGAATTACTGTCACCTGTTATAAACAAATCATTTTCGGCTTCGAAGTTTACGGAAGATTTTGGCTCTGCCGCTGTATCTTGCATATAAGTCAGCTTATTTCCTTTTTCGCCAATATTATCGCTGGAAATAATTGAAATATTGCGTCCGGTAACAGTAGTTTTACCCTCTCCCGCCATATTCATAATCGAATATCCTTTGAAATAATTCTCATCATCAGGTGTCGGTTTAACATCAGCTTGCTTCCAATCTGCCGCTGTCAATAATATATCGCCGTCAGCAGTAACATTTTTAATCCTCAAATCGGAATCTTTAGTTCGCAGATTGATCAAACGCGCATCAGATTTATTTTCATTTGCCGCAATTGCGGTAACCATACCCCCAACATTAATGTTGATTGAGTCTGTCCAATCACGAGTAGATGCCTCTATCGAAGATGCCGGATTTTGTAATTGACTGAAACCGATATTACCATCCCTTACATCAATTACCAAATCACCACCGGTTACAATCAAAGTTTTATATGATTGCTGTGGATTGCCTTTGTCGGCATTTTGATGCTTACCTCCGTTAGTATCGATAACACCGTTCAGAATATCGCCGTTCACCTGATTGATATTAACATTTCCATTAGATGTTATGATGTAATTATCGTTAGCACTTGCCAATTCGCCGACAGTTAAATCAGAATCACGATTATTAACAGTAATGTTGCCGTCTTCTGCCAATACTTTACCCTCAACTTTCAGACCGTTCGCACCGCTATTATTAAGTGTAATATTGCCCAACATGTTTCTGATGTTCCCGCTGGTAGTAATAACCGCACCATCTACCGAGGTATTATCAAGCGTAATTTCTCCTTTTTGCGTGTTAACATTACCGGATATTTTCATACCGCCGATATTACTGTTATTCAGAGCAACATCACCGGCCAAATTGCTGATTATACCGCTTTGTGTCAATTCAAACGCACCGTTACCACTATTGCTTGCGGCAATATTACCTGATTTATCCTCAATTATACCGGAAATGGTCAAGGCCTTTCCTTGATTGATAATGTTTATGTTACCAATATCGTCTGTGAGTTTTCCGCTGATTACCATCGAGTCAGCAGTGTTGTTGATCATAACATTGCCGTTAGCATTGGTTATGGTTCCGGCAATATCCGCACCTTTAGCACCGCTATTGTCGATGGTAATGTTGCCACTTTCCTTATTAGTCAGCGCCGCATTGCTCACAAACTTGCCATCG
>OMQE01000165.1 GCA_900313155.1 uncultured Rhodospirillaceae bacterium
CACCACTGATGATTTTTTCTTCACCGATACTCACACCCGAACTATATCCCGAACCAGGGGTACCGCCAATAACCTTCTCTTCACCAATACTTACCTGTGAACCATTTTCGTCTTCTTGACCAGAAGAACCTCCTTGAGAATTTCCGCCATGTTCAGATGACGAATTTCCATCACTCGCCCCTCCGGAGGAATTAGAGGTATTGTTACCTCCGCTACCGCTACCACCACCTCCGCCGCCTCCGGCTGCTGCGGCGATAGCCACACCTGCGCCAACAACGGCAACGCCACCCAAAATATATTTTGTTGACGAAGACATTGCTGTTTTGCGCCCAATTGCGGACATACACGAAACATTTGGATTTGCCCCATATTGCAACAGTAAATTATAGGCCCGACGATTACCATCTGCGGCAGCCTTACAAAGAGCCGTTGTGCCGTTTCTTTCCGGCGTATCAACAGAATAACCGCGATTTAAATATGTATTCAGCGTTTGTATATCGCCACGTTTAGCTGCACTATATATATTGTCTGCCACAGAGCCCCACGCCAACGCCTCCGGCGCATACAAAGACATTAAAACACAAACGGAAACGGCATATTTTAAGCTCTTCATCAGACAGTCCTTTCGTTTTTATCAGTTTATTTGCCCGCAGTATAACACAGTCATCTATTTGAGGCAAGAAAATGAATCGTTATTGACACAGTTTAAATTTGTGGCTATGAATAGAAAAAAAGGAGAGTAAAAATGACTTTGGAAAAATTGAAAATTTATATACACTATTGTCTGCCAAAACATCTGTTGACGCGTATGGTCGGGCTTTTTGCCTCTGCAAAGCTCGGTAAGCTGACAACTTTGGCTATTAAGCAATTTATTAAAATTTATCATGTAAATACAGCGGAGATGGCTGATAAAATAGCGGATTTTAAAACATTCAACGACTTTTTCGCTCGCGCCTTGAAAGTTAGCGCACGACCGATCAACGATGAAGAACAAAGTATTGTATTTCCGGCAGACGGGCGCATCAGTGCTTTCGGAAAATTAAAACAAAATTTGCAACTGCAAGCCAAAGAACACTATTTTACAACCGATGCTTTACTGGCGTCGGCAAAAGATGCCGCTAATTTTGAAAACGGCTCGTTTATGACCGTTTATCTATCTCCAAGCGACTATCACCGCGTGCATATGCCTTTTGACGGAAAGTTACTCAAAATGACCTATGTTCCGGGAGAATTGTTTTCGGTTAATCCGGTATATACACGCAATATTCCGGAGCTTTTTTCGCGTAACGAACGCGTGGTTTGTCTGTTTGAAACATCGATTGGTAAAATGGCTGTTATTTTGGTTGGCGCAACTATTGTCCGTAGTATTGCCATGAACTGGTGCGGTATTGTAACGCCTCCAAAAACAGACGCTCCAACCGTCACAGAATATAACGGTAAAAATTTGAACTATCGCAAAGGTGATGAAATCGGTCAATTTATGATGGGAAGTACAGTCATTTGCCTGTTCGAAAAAGATAAAGTAAAATTTGAACAAAGTTTGTCTGAAAAACGACATATAAATATGGGTTCCAAAATGGCTGAATTTTTCTGATTATATTTGATAAAGCCTGTTAAAAAAGCAACCCCGCTGAAGATGAAATTCTTCAGCGGGATTCTCTATCGTTGCCCCAGCGAAATACATTTTGCTTTTAATGTCTTTGGCTGAGAAACAACTTCTTGTTCCCTTGCTCTCTCCAAAGATTGTAGCCTAGTACACTCGGACAGGCACAACTTTTTGCTTTCATCTTGGAGCAATTTGAAAGTTCTGCCATGCTGAGAGAATATATCATTAACAGACATTCTCTCCTCTAAGTATAGACCACTTTCCAACAAGTCGTCCAATTTAGCGCCATCCTTGTCAAAAACAGGGATATGGAACTTTGTTGACGGACGTTCAACCACCCATACCGCAAAAGCAAACTCTTTTATTTGCCTTATACTGTAGACTTTAACCATATAGATTTCATCTACTGATTCTGGTTGAAAATCATAATAAGAGATTTGCTCCAAAACGGTTTGAGAGCAATAAATATCCACCTGACGAATACAAAGCGTACCCTTTTTATTTTCCGCCAGATAATATGCCTGACCGGCGTAACAAAACACCTCATTTGGCTGAATGAGATGCACATCTTCAAAGGCCGTAATCGGCTCCTCGTCTTCCAAGAAAAAGACGCGTGTAAATTCAGGCGCTTCAAAAGATGTGGTTTTATTTAGCCAAACAAAGTGAAGACCGTTATCCGGCTCATAAATGCGAACGAGTTGCGAACTTGCACACTCCATTAGCAAATTGGCTTGTCGGTCGCAAAACACTACACAGTCTTCATCCACCGGATGAGAACAGTGCCTTAATGTTAATAATTTTTCCATACGCAATAATTTTAATTTATGCGTATTATAGGGAGTTTTGCCAATTTGTCAAGGAATAAATAAAAAATTTTCGTTTATATTATGAACACTCTACCTTGTGTCCTGATATTCCATCATTCACTGCGTTCATTCAAGTATGATAGGATAAATAAGTACTGTCATTCTTGAACTACTTTATTTATCATTGTCATTCTTGAACCGTTAGGTTCGAGAATCTTCGAACAACAGTTCGGCTCATTTACCGCACTAAAGTGCGGAGATCCTCGGTCTGACGACCAAGGATGACAGAGAAAAAAGAATGACAATGAATGAATAACGGAGCGCATATAAATACGAAGAAACGCAAAAAACACCTCTCTGCAGAACAAAACTCGGAGAACGAGGCTAATAGAAAAAGGTTTTTCCAAACAGGAAAAACCTTCTTTAACAA
>OMQE01000169.1 GCA_900313155.1 uncultured Rhodospirillaceae bacterium
TTCTATTCACCTTGTCTGTTACCGGATATAAACGCTTGCAAATCTTCTTTGCGATATTTAACCGTTCTGCCGATTTTAACAAATGGTAAGCGGTGCGGATATTGGCAACACCAACGCTCCAAATACATAATTGAGGTAACTTTTTTATTGATTTTTAAGATTCTTGCTATATTGTCAAATTAGGCACGGGATTTATTTCGTGCTTAGTACCTGAGATATGGTGCGGAGGACTTAACAATCCTCTCTCCACGCGGTGAATGGATATACACCGAAAACATTGTCAGGTTGTCTAAAACCAGATGATGTATATATCCCCGACGTCTGGTCGGGGAGCTTGTGACGTATGTTCAGGGATTTATCCTAAAGGTCACAAGGATCAACTCGTAGGGATGATTTTTGAACTCTCCGACCGCCTTAATCAAAAGGTGGTCTTCTTATATATATGGTGCTTAGAAATAAATATTTTTTATAAAACACTTTACAAATATTAAAAATTTCGTTAGTATTACCATTGCGTAAGATGATTACTTGCGTGAGGTATGATAGCCTCGTCTGATTAGTCTGATACAAGACTTAAAAGCGTATCTTCCGGTGAGACCGGAAGATGGCAGAATACATCATTTTATGGTTAATATGTCATACTATCTAATCAGAATAGCTATCAACTTCCGGTCGCTCTCATCAAGCGATTTTTATTTTTTAGGAAGTAATGGTGAAAAAAATAGTTTTTGGCGCGTTTTTATTTACAATTTTGTTGGTGCAATCGGTATCAGCGCACGAATTTGTTGCAACCATTGTCAAAATAAATGACGGTGATACGTTAACAGCTCTGGTCAATAATGAAACCACCAAAATTCGCCTGCTTGATGTTGATTGTTATGAAACAGGAAAGAATAGCAATACTAAATTTCAGCAAAAATACTATGGATTATCGGTTGATGATGTGCTTGAAAAAGGTAAGCAATCAAGGAAAATATTAAAAAAATTACTGAAAGACCACAAATATATAAGAGTTGAGTGGGAAAAACGTGATTCTTTCGGCCGTATTTTAGGCAAAGTATATTTAGATGACATTAAATCTGCAGGGGTGATTGACGTTAATAAGTATATGCTGGATAAGGGTGTTTGCAATAAATATATACCGTCCAGCGTATTTAAAAAATCAAAAGAGAAAAAGTAAAATGCCTGTGGATCCTCTGCAAATTGGTTCAAAAGTTAAAGCATTGCGTAAACTGAAGAAGCTGACACAAGAACAATTGGCTGAAGCAGTAGGTGTCAGTTGGAGAACAATATCAAATTTGGAAACAGGAAAAGTAATACCAAGTTTACAAGTAATTTGTGATGTTGCAAGATGTTTTGATGTAAGTATTGATGAATTATTGGATACGCAGATTACAAAAAACAAGTCAGTCACACGCATTCAAAAAGAAAATCAGGTCACACAAACGATTTACCAATTAAATGATCGGCTACTTGCACATATAGAAGAATATATACAACTCATAAAGAATGATTTTGGTTGAAAACTTTAGAAAAGGTTTTTACTTTGGAAAATCAATGGAAAAATATGTATAGACGAAGTATAGTTTATCTAAACACAAAAAAGGCCGTCATAAAGACGACCTTCTCTTGTTGGCGGGAGCGACGAGGCTCGTCTAGCTGCGCTAGCGCTTGCGTCGGGCACTTGTCTGCTAAATTCGCCGTTACTGCCGTTCCGGCTCATTAAGCAGCCTTCGCCCGTCGTCCAAAAACAACATTTTGAGGTTGTTTTTGTTCCTCCGGCTCGCGACATACGGTCGCTCGTTCGAGACATATTGTTCTCTAAAACGCAAAAAAGGCCGCTGTGAAAGCGACCTTTTTGTGTTATTGGCGGGAGCGACGAGGCTCGAACTCGCGACCTCTGCCGTGACAGGGCAGCGTTCTAACCAACTGAACTACACCCCCACGCGATACAAATAGCCTTATATAAGATAAAAAAATAAATTGCAAGAACTTTTTTTAATTTTTTTCGATTTTTTTTATTTGTGTGGATAAAATGATGCTAAAATGTTCTTATAAACATTTGCTGATAGGCTAGATTTACCATATATATCAGCTAAAATTTCTACCTTTTATCTTAAACATTTTGTCAGCTAATACTTTATGGCACTAAACTTTTTTATGATGAATAACTCGTTTTATCTGCTTGCAATAATAAATAAATTGCGCCATTATCAGGCATATTTGAGAATGGATAAGGTATGTCCGAATTTAAGAATTTAAGAAAAAAGGTGCGTCGGCGCCGAATAGAAACGCTTTTACTTGCAGGTTACGCCATTGCCGTGACGTGCGCTTTGTTTATTACTCTTTTCAATAAAAACATTGAAAAAGAAACTGAACCGACTGAAATTGCAGATAGTTATGATTATAGCGGTGATATTTTAATGCCGGCATTCATCGATTCGGCAGAAAATAATCCGTTTGAACAAGTTTACACCGATGTGCTCAATATTAAGTTGATAAGCGATAATCCGCAAATGGTACAAAAATTTGTGCTTGTTCAAAATGGCGAAAAAGAAGTGATTATGCCGGGGACGCCGCGTCCGAAGCAGCAAGTTCAATACGGTTCTATGGATGGCCTATACCAAAAAGAACGTCGTATTGTGATGGTTCAATCCGGTGATACGTTTATCGGCTTGTTAAATAAATTAGGGATGGATAGTAAAAATGCTACGGAAGCATACAATGCTTTACGTAAAGTTTATGACACGCGCAAATTGCGGGTAGGGCAATATTTTGTGGTGGTCGGTGTCTTTAGCGTTCAGACCAGAGATCTGGAAACAATCGATACCTTGACCATTGAACCGGAGCGCGGAACCAAATATATTTTACGCACAAACGAATATGATAAATATGTAACCCATGTGGAACAAGAAAAATTTGCCCGTGACACAAAAGTTGTGAAGGGAACAATCAACGGAACAGTTGTCAATTCACTTGCAAATGCCGGTGTACCGAGCAAATTCAGAGGCGAAATTATTAACATTTTCAGCCATGCGCTTAATTTTAGCCGAGATTTGCATAAGGGTGATACTTTTGAGATTAAATATGAAGTCAATAAGGATTCGCTGGGCGAAGTGGTGAAGACCGGCAGCTTGCTTTATGCATCGTTCAAGAACAACCGACGGACATATAAAATGTATCGTTATAACAATCAATTTTTTGATGATAAAGGACAAACCAAAAAAACAGGTTTAGATAAAAAGCCACTATCCGCTCGTAATGCACGTATTTCATCGTTGTTCGGGTATCGTCGCCACCCGATTTTGAAAACCCAAAAATTCCATAGTGGTGTAGACTATGCGGCGCCACGCGGAACGGCTGTTTATGCCAGCGGTAACGGTAAGGTTGAAATGGCACGCTATGTGAACGGCTATGGTAATTTTATTAAAATTCGTCACAATTCCGAATATGAAACGGCATACGGGCATTTGCAACGCTTTGCTTCGGGGATTCGTCCGGGGGTGAATGTGCGCAAAGGGCAAGTGATTGCTTATGTGGGAAGCACCGGTCGTTCAACCGGTCCGCACTTACACTTTGAAATTATCCGTCGTGGTCAGCGCATTAACCCTCTGAAGGCCGCTGTGGCAACCGGTAATGATTTGGTGGGGCGCCAGCTGGCTGATTTCAGGCGCACCATGAATCGCATTGACGGATTAAAAGAAACAATTTCTCGTTCTAAACCGACTTTAGCTGAAAAGCCGAAGATGGCTGAACCGGCATCACAGAAAATGACAATTGCACAAACCCCGCTGCTTATTCAAAATGCACAGAAAGATTTGCCGGAAGCTCTGCAGATTTTCCATGATTCGGATGAAATAGAAATAACAGATGATACAAAAACTGAAAACAGAGTGGCATCAGCTATATCAAAAGAACTTGAAAAAACGGAAGAAAAGTCGGCCGAAGAAGTGATAGATGAACCTCTGCAGAAAGATGAATCTGAAACAAAAACAGCGGAAACCGACGAAAAGACAGAAGAAACGCTATCACAAGAGCAGGCTGAAAAAGTAGTTGAGAAAATTCCGGAAGAAGAAAAGCCGGTAGTGGCATACAAAGGTAAAATGGTTTATCCGCCGCACACTTCGGCAACAAAAATGCGTGAAACACATTTGGTGGCAAAGCTGAAAGCCGAGCATAAGTTTGTGATGCCGGGGAAACGTCGTCCTGCCGCCGCCAATAAACGTGCCAAGCGCTAAAATTTAATGTTCACATTATACATCTATGGCTTGATATTTTACTCAAAACTCCCTAAATTTTAAGACAAGGAGAAAAGTATGGATAATTTGCCGGAATTACGAGATATTCATTTGCCCACACATGATGTTTCCATGTGGCCGTTGGCCAATGGTTGGTGGGCTTTACTGGTTGCCATTATAGTGTTATATGTTTTAGGTAAAGCGTTGTTTTGGTTGCGCCGTCAAAGTGCTAAAATTTATGCGCGGCACATATTGAACGGCTTAGATATGCAAAATTATATAAAGGCATCGGCGAAAATGTCGGAAATATTAAGGCGAGCTTGTGTGCGCCGATACCCTGAAGCGGTGGCTTTAAGCGGAGATGAGTGGTTGGCGTTCATCAATGCAAAATCGGTGCAGAAACTTGATGAAAAAACGGCAAAATTACTCCGAGACGCGCCATATATTCCGGTGCAAAGCACGTTATATACACAGCAAGATGCTTTAAATTTGCGCCGTTTTTGTGTGGCATGGGTGGGAGAAAATTTATGATGTCATTGGCGTATCCGTGGTTTGGATTATTGGTATTATTACCTTTGCTGATATGGTTGATTTGGCCGACAGCCGCTAAAATGTATGGTGATGCGTTGCGTGTGCCATTTGTTGCAGACTTGGCTGAAATCAAAAATCAGACTTCCGGGAAATTGCAAATTTTAGGTGGAAAAGCGAGTTTTTCTACATTGAAAATGGTTTTGGCGGCCTTGATGTGGCTATGTGCGGTGGTGGCGTTATGTCGGCCTCAGTGGGTCGGAGAACCTCATCCGGTGCAGAATCAGGGACGTGATATTATGTTGGTGGTTGATATTTCAACCTCAATGAATGAAGCCGATTTTGTTTTGCAAGGCAAGCGATATGACCGGTTGACTGCGGTAAAATATGTGGTTAATCAGTTTGTGGATAAACGAACGGAAGACCGTATTGGTTTGGTTTTGTTCGGAACCAGAGCATACTTGCAGGTGCCGCTAACTTATGACCGCGCGGCACTTAAAGAGGTGTTGTGGGCAACCGATGCCGGTATGGCCGGAAA
>OMQE01000004.1 GCA_900313155.1 uncultured Rhodospirillaceae bacterium
GTCATAGCCGTTTTCATACATACCGTAAATAATACGGCGATGCACAGGCTTCATACCATCTCTGGCATCAGGAAGCGCACGCGAAACAATCACACTCATGGCATAATCCAAATAGCTACGGCGCATTTCTTCCGAAATCATGGTCGGGGCAATATTATCTGTTTTAACCACTTCGGTTGTTGCAATTTCTTCAGTCACTTTATACCTCATCTACATATTATATAAAACTAACTGAATATAGCAATTATGCCCGCAAATAAAAAGTTTTTTTTAACTTTTATCCACTTGTAAAAATTTTTAATTTTCAACTTGAGATATTGTTTCTTTAAGTTCATTATCCAGTTGATTTGTTTCAGCATTTGTCTTCTGCATCAGGTTATCATAAGCCTCGTGCATCATTTGTTGAGCGCTCACGGTAATTTTGCGCGCCGAGCTTTGAAGCGTTTCTCCTGTCTTTGCATCATCAGAAAACAAACCGTGTAAAAAATAAAATAAACCGACAACAATAAAAATATAAATTGCATATTTAAAAATTGTCCACATATCCACCTCCTTTAAGGCATAAAGTTAAGTTATTTCGTAAAAATTTCAACGGCAGAACACCCTAAACTTTGGTTAAAAATATTTTTTTGTCATATTTTTTTTAAAAAAATACTTGATTTTTGCAATAAACGAGTTACAATAAATAGCGATAAATTATAATTTATATAAATATGGTGCTTATTATTTGTGGTGAAAAATCTTTGACATAATTTAAAGATGACATAGCAAAAACAAACGTCATATTTTGTGTAGAACTTTAAAAATTCAAAAATATGAAACAGAAAAAAATTTTCTTGCTCTGTGCAGCGATAGCTGTGCTGTTGGCAAGCGCTTTGTCATCCTGCGAAAAGGATTCTTATCAAAAAAGTCCAATCACGGAAAAGTTTTTCAAGATTGTTGATGAAACACACATCAACACTTATGATCAACTGGAAATTCTGTGTACGGCAAACAAAGAAGTGTCTTTTGAAATTCGGGTCCAAGACGACCAAGATGCAATAGACACTCTGTATATTGCTGAAAATGAAGATATGGACCGGAATTTTATGCACGGTTCATATGAGGACGATGCCGTTTTCGAGGATGAAAATATTTTATTTTCATTCAAATATCGTGATGCAGATAACGTTGTTAAAAACAGTGTCCGTGTTATCGGAATGCTGCAAAAATCGCAAAACAGCAAAGCGGAAGATCCCGACTACTTGTTATGCAAGAGCAACGTTGTATTAAAAGCGACAATACAGCCGACCGAAATGGAAGGTAATCGAAAAATCGCTAAAGTGCTTTATGAACTGAAATGTGGAAACATCTTATTAGCTTCGGCTACGCAGAAGTTTATTGTATTTAATAATTGAAAAAATATGAAAAAAATATTTTTCACCGGCATCGCGGTAATGCTGGCGACAATGATACAGGCGCAAACCTGCAAAATTTCGTCGGCAAATGATCGCCGTGTTGTCCATATTGCAGTGAATTTGGACGACTTAGAAGGAAAAACCTTGGTGACCACCATCAAAAACGTCCATAAAGACAGTGTTGTCTTAGATATGGCGTTTGAGGAGGAAGCAATGGAGGTTGTTCCCGTGACCGAAATGCCTTGTGAAGACAGTAGCAAGGATACCGCACAAGAAAATAACGAAATTGAGCTAGCTGAAGTTGCTCCCGAAGAGCAAGAAGAGGCTTACTCTGACAGCACCGAAGTTATAACCAAAATGCCACAAGATAACCAAGATAACTCTGTGTCCGGTGGTGTGTTTGGCGCACTTGGTCTGGCCGAAGTCGGTAATCTGATTGGCGCATTTACCAACGCCAATGGTAATAGTGTTGATCAAATGATAACTCAAGCGGTAAAGAATATAACAGTAGCCGATTCTACCAAATATATTCCGCAATACCCAAAACGGAAGTGGAAGTGGCTGAAAAATTATACTTCTTATACCAGATTGAGTTTATCCGGTATTTTTGGTCAAGATTTCGGCGGAGATGATAATGAAGGTGTCGAAGAAATTGATGCCGACGATTATGGCACTGATCCCAAGAACAGCAAAAATTTTGGCGGTAGTGCCGAAATCTCTCAGGTGTTCTTGAAAGGGCGCTATGATGAAGATGGCAAATTTATTCCCAATTCGATGAATTTTGCATGGTCTGTCGGCGCATTGTTTGCCATGGACCACCAAAAAGACTATGGTTGGAGCTGGGATTTGCTAGCCAAATTTGGCATCCAAGCCGGTAAAGGTTTGACATTAGGGGCTGATGCTCTCATCGGCGGTGGCGGAACCAAGTATGCCATCTATTCTACCAACAGGGTTGACTATCGTGTGGCTTTCCACGACCAGTGGTGTCTCAAAACCGGTGTTCAAGGCTGGATAAGCATGAATGACGATGGAACAACTTCCACCCGACTATTCGCAAGAATAGTTAAGTCATATGAACCATCATCAATACATAACACGCCAACCGCTCCCGGTTGGGAAACTACGTATGTCGATTTTGATGATGGCAGTTGGCAAGTTGGTTTTGCAGTCGATTACAAATTCGGCTTCAAACCTGATATTGAAAATAAACGACTGTTGGCTTCCGTGTCAACCGGTTATAATCTATTCGGCGCAGATAAGGGACCGGTAATGCTTTATGAGTTGGAGAAAGTTACCCAAATATCGCCAATGCTGAGATTTATGTATGGCCTTGGATATGAACAATCTTTGTCAGGTGAGCAGTTACAAAGCTTTA
>OMQE01000173.1 GCA_900313155.1 uncultured Rhodospirillaceae bacterium
AGGGGCTCCTATTATTATCGGCAATCAGACAATCGGCGCGGCAAAGTATCCACAATCCCCTCATATCAAGGGCTTCTATTATGGGTTTGACCGTGATATGGCACGCAGAGATGTATCACAATCCCCACAAATCAGGGGCTTCTATTATAGAATATGAGGAGTTAAAACAAGATGACTAAGTATCACAATCCCCTCAAATCAGGGGCTTCTATTATAAATTCAAGAACAAATGAGAAAGTTTATAAGTATCACAATCCCATCAAATCAGGGGCTTCTATTATCAAAGGCTAAAATGACCGCTGATGAGTTAAGTATCACAATCCCCACAAATCAGGGACTTCTATTATAGATATATCACAACCTTATGTTTTTACAACATAATACGGCTTTTACATAGCAAAAAAAATGACTTTTTTATAACCAAAAACATCATTTTTTTAGTGTTTTTTTCTTATTTACGATGTTCTATAACGCGGTATTTACCCAAACCCATAACTGTGCCTTTGCCGCAATGAAAATATTCTCCCGCCTTTATATACGGATATAGTTTTTCTAAATCTCCGCTCAATTCAAACGTGCCGATAATACCGCCTAATGCAATTTCTTGCTTTTGTCGCGAAGAATAACGTTTCCAATCCAGCCAGTGCAAATCAGCTTTTTCTATCTTTATACTCGGAATAATGTCGTGCAGCATTTTTTTATTCGGTGCATAATCAGCAATATGATATTGCGCCATATTTGCCTGTTTACGCATCATTGATACCAAAAAATCCTGCGCTGTCAACGCTTCCGGCACTATCGGATGACCGAGATGATGTATCCTCAGCGGTGTTTCTAACACTATTTGAAGTCGCTCCACCGTTTTTTCCGGCAAAAGTTCATACGTCGGTTGTGCCAAATCCGTTTCCTGCGTCGGATTTTCCAAGTCGTGCAACAACAAAATGTTACCATTCGGCTCTATTTGCTCAATACGCAACAACTGCGCCGGTGTTCGCTCTTTTGTAAAGCCCAAATTGCCGGTTTTTACCCATGCCAACAGAATATACGACAATTTGCTGACTGCCGCGCCGAAAATAATTTGCTCAAATGCAAAACATTCGCCTTGTTTGACTTCTTTTGCACCCAACGGCATCGGTTCGATTATATACGGATTCGGCACATTTTTATTCGGCTTGCCCTGTGCGACATATCCGTTTTCAAATATCGACGCATACGGGCAATTTACCGCCATCGCGCATTCCGGACATTTTGTTTTCGGAGAAAGACAGGAAACACGGCGCAGTGATTTACCGAATGCACCGCGCAACGCCGAGCCGGCATAATACGGAAAGTTTATGTCTTGCAATGCTTTGAAGATTAAGCGTATTTTAATGAGCGGAAACATTATTTTACCTCATCATACTCCACAACGCACCAACCGAAAGGCAAATTTTCGCGTCCGTTTTCCGCCAACCAATAGGTTGTGGAATGAGACATATATTCGTGGCTTTTCTTATTTGCGATATGACGCATATCATCAATCGTTACATTTTCGGCACCACAATGCTTGCCTAAACGCAACAAAAATGCATTCGGTTTCTGCGCTGCCTGCTTCAACTTGGTATAAAACTGCGGCTGATTGGTTATGTAAGATTGTTCTAAAGCCATAATATCTCCATAAAAATCGTTGCACGCCGTGCGAATTGAGGCCATATCTTCCGGCAACCGATGGTCAATATTTTGCTGCGGAATACCCGCATTGATGCTCATTTGCGATGTAAAAACAGTGGATGGCGGTATTGTTTCAACATTCACATACAAAGCCGGTTGAGCACTTTTTCGTTTATAGTTGCGGGCAATACAAATCTCCGTCAAAAAGCCCTTATCGGATACGGTATCGCTCAATTTCAGATATTTGAACGGATCGTTGGTCGGATTTGTGTAGCCGAACAAAGTCTTTTCTGCATCGGAAGCATCATATTTATCACCTTTAGATGTTGTCTTTTTATATTTTTCCGTATCTAAATGCATCGATTTGTTATGTTTAGACATTAAGGCCGTGCGAACTGCTCCTTTTAGCGACGAACCCGGGATATAGGCAATATCCGTTGCCGGGTTGCTTATATTTTTAGCAATCAAAAATTGATTACGCTCTTCTTTTGGGGTTGCATTATCGCCAAACTTTGTGAAATACTGTTTGGCAACTGCAGCACAAACCACCGAATGCTTATTTGCTGTTTTAATGATTTTTTGAGCATTGTTCTTAAAGAATTTTTGTAGTGGCACAAAATCTCCGGTGCGCGCGATTTTCAAAAGTTGATTTTTATCTGCCGGCGAAAGTGCTTCAGATAGTTGTTTTGCGGAAAAAGTATATAAGCACGAAGCATCATTTGACGAAGTTTCTGCTTCGCGTTGCAGTTCTTCATCGCAATTCAGACAATATTTTGCATTGGGTTTGTTTTTGTATCCGCATTCGGGACAAACCACTTCACCTTCGAGTGCTAAACCATTGTATATCACGTATTCCGTCGGCTCTAAATCATTTAAATCCCCGATATGAATCGGCGAAAAAGTCGTTACTTTGAGGTTATAAACTTTTCCTAAGTTATTTTCCATTTTCAACCTCCTTCAAATGCAGAGGAATAATCGGCGCATATCCTTGAAAGACCGTCTCCGGCAACACTTGCGATATACCGGTAATACCTTGACCTATAAACTTTATATCATCGGTCGGTTGTGCTAAACTGAATACGGCTCCGGCATCAGCAGTCATTACCGGCTTTTTGAAAGGACACGGCGACTTCGAAAGCACATTTCCGTGCCGTCCGAATCGTACAAAGATATGGTAAAAACTCTTATTTGCGTTGAATACGTCCGTCTGCGGAACGCATGGTGCCAAAGTCAAACATGACTGCACTTGCTTATAATCCAGATTAATAAGCTCAAAGTCGCTGGAAAGCTCAAACTTACCGTTGCCTGACGAAGATTTTTTACCGTAGCCGCTTTGACCGACTTTAGCAAGTATTTGCCGAGCTTCTTGCGTAGTAATCCGTGTTTCGTCAATCAAAACATATATGCACAACTCACCGGTGTATGTTAATAACTCCGCGGTGTAAGCCGAATATTCGCCCCCAGTGGTATGATGCGCTATCGGATCAAGATGAACCGAGGTCTTTAGAAACTTGTTTTTGTACGAAACTTCTTCAAAACAATCAGCCATTTCCGTCGTCGGTAATCCAATTTTCTCGGCTTTTATCCAATTTTTGCGTTTAAACTCTTTGCGTTTACGTACGGCATTACCAGTATTATCATCTTCTTCCGCTTTGTTTTGATAATATGTAAAAGGAAGTGTCGGCTTCGGCAAATACCCCATCGGAAACGCATCGGAAAACACAATAAACGGTTGGTTATTTGTATAACCTTCCAAATATTGTCGCAACTTATCTTTTCCCGAGTTTTC
>OMQE01000096.1 GCA_900313155.1 uncultured Rhodospirillaceae bacterium
CTCACGCCAAAACGGCACTTGCAAGGTCATCAAATCTACCCCCGTATCCGGATGATGCGTTATCGGCACATTATGCAACACCGCCTGCACCGCTTGACCTGTTTGCATACTTAAGCCAACTCCCACGGCGCCTTGATGCAAATTAGCACGTCCGTCCGACTCTTTGGTTGCCAAACGCGTCATTGACATAATCGGAAAACCTTTATAAATAATCAGTCGAACATCGGGAATCCCCTGATAGCTGAAACTTTCAAACACATCACTGAAATGCACCAGTTCTTCAATCAACGCCACATCATACTGCCCACCCAGACTGTATAAACCGCTCAGCAAATTAGAAATGTGCTGATAAACATCATTAAAACTTAATTTTTTGCCCGAGGTGGTTATAAATTCATTATTTTCGTAATGCTTTATGACCAGCACGCCCTTTCCCTGACTGCCATGCGCCGGTTTTATGACAAATTCGCTGTGTCCGGCTACAATTTGCAACAAATTTTTAACCTCATATTGATGCTCAATCACACCAATCATCCGCGGTGTGTTGATATCTATGCTGTTAGCCAGTTTTTTGGTCTGAACTTTATCATCTACCAGCGGATACAACGAGCGTTTATTGTGCTTGGAAATCACAAAATAGTTGCGTGCGTTCATACCCAAAACACCTTGCTTGCGCAGTTCTTCGGGTTTGGCATAAGCGGCAAAATATTGTTTGATGCGTGCAAACATTTTACTATTTCCCCTCTGCAAGTGGTGCAAAACGTTTCAACTCGGTCAGACGATAGCCGGTATATGTGCCGAGTAACATAACAATTGCCAAAATCACCAAGTTCCATTCATTGAATGCAAACATAATGTGCCGAATATAGCTGCTGCTAATCACAAAATAGGTAATTATCGCCACAAACAGCGTATTGATAATTTGCTTGGTAGCATTTCGCACACCTTCTTCTTCCCAAGTGATGCAGGCACGTTCAATAATCCATGCCGTAATAATAATCGGGAAAAATGCCGCTGAAGCAATCACTTTCCATTCAGCCCGATAGCCGAATACCGTCAACAGTTGCATAATGATAATCACAAAAATCACCACCGCGGAAATTCTCGGCACCAAAAGCAAATTCAAACGTGTCAGCAAAGTTCTGATAACAAGCCCCAGCGCAATAATCACACTAAAGCAAATAAAACCTGAAACAAAGCCGGTACGCACCAGCGACATGGCAATCAACATCGGTGTAAATGTTCCCATTGTCGAAATACCGACCACATTACGCAACACAACCACCAACAAAATTCCTAACGGAAAAATCATCAGCCATTTCAAAATATTTTGTTCCAATGACGGCAAATCGTAAATGGTATAATTAAACAAACCGCTGTTTTCATATTTGGCACGACGACCGGCCATTTTGAAGGACGAAATCACCGATTTAACCACCGAAAACTTAATTTCGGAATTACTACCGCCGCTCACGTCCAAAAGCGACACACCGCCGCGCTGAAACACCACAAAATCTTTAGGCAAACCCATAACGCCGGTTTCCAAATTATAAACCTGCCACTTGCTGCCTTCATAAACTTCCAGCATCAAATCGGCATTAGAGGCGCGTTTTTTCTCGGTTAGCTTTACCCCGCGAATAATTTGAGCCGGAATACCTTTGGTTGCAAGCAACCATATCACCTTATCGGCCATAATTTTCGGAGTTTTTTTCACCGGCAAAAAAGCATCTACTTCAGGGGCCAAACTTTCCTCATTCAAAAGCTCGATAATCCGTTTTGGCGCACTGCCTTCTTTGGCATCTGCTAACGTCCAAATTTCATCAACCATTTCCGCCTGTTGTGTATTTTCAAACTGCGGTTTTTGCACTTCTGCCGGTTTATCGGCCCAAACCTTACCGGTTGAATCTTCATTATCATAAAGCATAATTCGGTAATACAAATCTTGTTTATTTCGGCGGGCTTTAGACTTCATCACAATACGTTTGTTTTTTTCGTCTTTGCTGATTTCATAACCTTTTGCCACGGCATCTTCGCTCAAAATTTTATACGCCGCGCCGGCAGAAGGGGCAGAAAGCGAAACTTCTATCGGTTGTCCGTTTGGCTCAAAAGAAATATGGGCATCAACCGTCCACACGGCAGATTTTGCCGCCGGTCGGAAGCTAAACCCCCACATCGCAATCTTATACCATGTCATAACAGCGGCAAACAAAACCGAAACCGCCAAGAAAATTGTTAAAACACCGCGTACAGAATATAGCTTTTTCATCTAGTCCTCGTCACATTTATTTAAGAGTGTTGGAAACAGAAACATCTACAATGGCTCGTCCGCTTAAAATATTACGTCCGATTAGCACTTGATATTCAAATTTATCACGTTCGGCAACCGAAAAATTCGCTTTGAACTTTTCGCCACCCATTTTAACGTCCATATTCACAATCAAACGTTGTTCGTTTTCTCCGGCACGACGAATTGTAACCTCTTTGACCAATGGTTTTTCAAAGGTATGTGTTTCTCCCGTTTCGCGGTTTTTAATGGTAAAAGACACCCACTTTTCCCCGTCACGCTCAAATTGCTTGACTTCGTCTGCACCAAACGCCGAGGTTGTTGCACCGGTATCAATACGCGCCAAAAAGGCCGATTTCATCGGCGGCAAATACACTCTCTCCACCGCACCGATAATGTTATTCGGCATCACCTTAATAATTTTTGTTTCCTGAACCGTTGCCGGCACAATTCCCGGCACAACCTTTGTTTCATCGGCGGCGCATGCAACCACCGACAACAAACACATCAAACTCAAAAATTTGCGCATAAAATTCCTCTTTTCTTACAATTTTTGCAATACGTTTATATTCACCTTTTTTTATATAAAGTAAAGCAAAAAAATTAAGAAAAGGTATGTTTTTAGAACATCACGGTCAGACGAAGCGAAGTTGCCGTTCCGTAGTCGGAATTTTGGTTCAATGCCGGATGAATATAAAATTGAATATCCGGTGTTAAGGTTGCCCATTTAGAAATGCCCCAAGCCCAATATGCTTCAATAATATGTTCCGCATCGTGCGCCAAATTTTCGCCCACCGCATCGGCGTCTATTTTGTCGTAGGCATACGCCAAGCCGATTTGATCAAGCTCATTACGGTCAAGCGGATTGTTATATACACCGCCAAAAACATACGACTGATTAACAACCGCCTGTTCGCCGGTCACACCGTTAATACGCGCAAAAAGAGCTGTTTTCTCGCCGATATTTTGCTGGGCATTAAACGACCAACCATTAGTGGTTTGTTGCTGCAAATGTACATAAGGCTGATTATATAAAAGAATCGAATATTGCCCCTTGCCCAAACCGCAAATTTGCGGATTGTAACCTATTTGCGCAAATGTGGTAAAATGCTTGTCGTCCAAATGATTAAAACGAATGCTCGGCGCTTCAATATTAGTAGCGTCGGCAAATCCGGCAACCATCTGCCAATTGCCCGGCGTGGCTTGCACATAAGCCCCCAGACCGGCGTCGGAATAAGTGGCGCTGGCATTTTGCGACAAGGCATAGTTAATAAAGTTAATTTGTTGATTGCTGTTATAGTCGGTGCCGTCAAAATTGTAAACACTGTATTGACCCAGCCCGAAGGTAAGCCAATTATAATTTCCGGAAGGCTGATAGGTAAAATACAAATCGGCAAATTCTTGTTCATCTGAGCCATAATCGTTAATCGGCGTAACCATACCGGCGTTACCTTGAATATCGTTCGCATTGGTGTTGCCGTAATAAACACTGTAATACGAGGCATTTAAAACACCCGTTCCGTAGCTGTTATTAAAAGCCGTCCACGCTATTGACGGCGCCAACAACGATTGAAAAGCGTAATGTTCCCCGTTTGGTGAAGTACGTTGCGGCATAATGGAATAGTCTAAATTATAGCTTAAACCGTAGTCTTTGCTCAATTTATTTTTAAAAGCCGTATAGTCTGCACTTAAATCGGCACCAAAAGCCGGAAAAGCACTCAAAAAAGTCAGTCCGAAAGCAATATATTTTTTCATTCGCGATATCCCCTTTTTGTTATAAACCAAAAAGGATATATACCCGAATTATCAAAATAAAAGGGCGGGCTTGTAAAAATCAGGCCGATTTTTTCAGCCGGCTGACGTATCTTTTAGCCATTTTAACGGCATTTTCATAGTTTGACGCCGTTGAAATATCTGCCAACTTAATATGCTCATTGGCAAATGCTTGGTGTAAAATACGTTTTGGTTGCTTTTTGATGTTAGAAATAATTACTTTGGTATGATTTTTATGCATTTTTTGAATAAATTCCACAATCAAATTGGCACCGCTGGCATCAATCATAGAAACGTGCCCCATTCGAATAATAACCACATTCGGGCGCGCTTCAATGTTGCGGAAAAATTGCGATATTTCAGAAACCACGCCAAAAAACAACGGACCGGCAACCCGTACCACCACAATTTTTTGCTCACGCAATTCTTGCGCCACAGCCACATTCACATCTTGAACCATATCTTCCATATTGGCAAGCTCTATTTCTTTGCTCATACGATGCATAAAAATAACCGCCGCCATAATAAAGCCAACTGCTATTGCCGCACTTAAATTGACCAAAACAGTAAGCAAAACAGTCACAATCAGCGTCCAACGGTCACCGGCCTGCGATTTGCATAAATGCCACATTTTATCCAAATTGAGCATATTATAACCAATAATCACCAATATCAAAGCCAACGCCGAAAGCGGAATATATTGCACCAGCGACGAAAGTCCGAACATAAAAGCAAACAAAAATACCGACTGCATCATACCCGACATCGGGGAATAGGCATTGGCGCGATAGTTTGTTGCGGTGCGGGCAATGGCTCCTGTTGCCGGCATTCCGGCAAAAAAGGCACACGCAAAATTGGCAATTCCTTCGCCTATCAGCTCGGCATTCGGATTATGAGCATCACCGCTCATACTATCGACCACCTTGGCGCTCAATAAAGATTCCACTGCCGCCAAAAATGCCACTGTTATGGCGCTGGCAAAAACACTGCGGAACACATCAAAATTAAGCACCGGAAGCTCCGGCATCGGCAAAGTTTTCGGCAAAGCACCATATTTTGAACCTATTGTTTCAACCGGCAAATTAAACCCAAAAGTTATCAGTGTTGTAACAACTAAAATAGCTAAATAGACCGGTACTTTTGGTGTATATTTTCTAATCAATACATATAAAGCAAGCGAAATACCGCCAATGAAGGCCGCCGCCTCATTAGCTCGCGACAAGTTCGTTATGTATGTCCACCATTTGGC
>OMQE01000029.1 GCA_900313155.1 uncultured Rhodospirillaceae bacterium
TATGGCGATAAGGTTCGCGATGTGGTGGTGGCAGACTTGGAGCGTAGCGGTTTGTTTGAGGTGATTTCGCCACGCAGTTATATTGAAAAAATTCCGTCGCTTGATTATCAGCCAAGCTTTGTGGATTGGCAAGCTATTAAAGCGCAAGCCTTGGTACAAAGCCGTATTCAGGAATTACCGGGAGAAAAGTTGAAGGTAGATTTTCGGTTGTGGGATACCGTGACCGAACAGGAATTGACCGGTAAGACATTTACAACAACGAAGAGTAATTGGCGTCGTTTGGCACACGTGGTGGCAGATGCTATTTATGAACGTTTGACCGGTGATAAAGGGTATTTTAATACACGTGTTGTGTATGTTTCGGAAAGCGGTATGACGACTCGTCGGGTAAAGCGTTTGGCCATAATGGATCAGGATGGTGAAAATCACCGCTTTTTGACGAATGGCCGTAATTTAGTTTTAACACCGCGTTTTTCGCCGAATATGCAACGTATCACCTATTTAGAATATGTCGGCCAAAGTCCGCGTGTTTATATGATGGACTTAAACACAGGCAGTCGTCAGGTTTTGGGAAACTTTCCGGGAATGACATTTGCACCGGTGTTTTCGCCAAAGGGTGATAAAGTTTTGATGAGCTATGCCAACAACGGGGCAACCAATATTTATGAAATGAATTTAAGCAGCCGTAGTATTAAGCAGTTAACCCATGAAAAAGGCACAATTTCAACATCACCGAGCTATTCGCCGGACGGTTCGAAGATTGTGTTTAACTCCGATAGAGGCGGTAATCAGCAACTTTATGTCATGAATGCCGATGGCAGTAATCCGGAACGTATCAGTTTTGGTAAAGGGCGTTATGCAACGCCTGTGTGGTCGCCGCGCGGTGATTATATTGCCTTTACGAAAATGGCTAACGGGGCATTTTATATTGGTGTGATGGCGCCGGATGGCACAGGTGAACGCATTTTGGCAGATGGCTTTTTGGTTGAAGGTCCAACGTGGTCGCCAAACGGACGTGTGTTGATGTTCTTCCGTCAAGACAGAGGTTCGCCGGTGCGCTTATACACAATTGATATGACAGGCTACAACGAGCGCCGTATTGTAACGCCGGCAGATGCGTCGGATCCGGCTTGGTCTCCATTGTTGAGCTTGTAGAAAAAATATAGAAGAAAATGTTCAAGGCTCTAACGGCAGATAATGAAAAATTGTCTGCCGTTTTAGCATAAATTGCAAGGATTATCTCGCAAAGAAACATCTTTAGTATGATTTATATTTATTGTTGACTTTTAAGGTTTATTTGCTTATTTATCTGCTTATACGAAACAGTATCAGAGGAAAAAATGAAAAAGAAGATATTTTTAGCGATTTGTTTGGTTTTAGCAGCATGTGCGCAAGATCCGTATCGGCTTAAAATTAGAAACGATATGGGGGCAGACCATGGCAAAAGTATTTATTTTCGCAGTAATATGCGTAGCAATTATGCCATTGAAATTCGTCGCGCTTTGAGTCAAAAATTTGCCGAAATGGGGATGAAAACCGCAACAGCCGCCGAAAATGCCGATTTAATTGCCATATTTGATATTGAAACGTTTTATAAACAAGATGAGGCTTATAAAAATACGTCTTACGCCAATACTTCTGATGATGCCGTTTTATTTACGGATGAAGAAGATGCTCATTCGCTTGATTTTTCGGGCAACGCTAATATGCAGGTTAATCAAGATAAAACATGCTTTACAATGAGTATCGGCCCGAAAGGAACATCTTATGTGAAATATCATAGCACTTTTTGTGCGGCCGGAATTATGGATGCCGAGCAAATGTTGCCTTTGGTGCTCAATGTGTATGAGCAATATGCAACCTATCAATATACCGACGTCGGAATTCAGTGTTTTGCAGATGAAAACGGGCAAAATGCCAGATGTCAGCCAATGTACGACAGACAGCAGGCATTTATGAATTCGTTGTGGATAGACCGCAATATTTCAGACGAATAAATCGTTATATTTTCAGCAAGCGTTTTTTGGCAGCCTTAAATTCTTCTTCCGAAAGTTGTTCGGTGCGACGCAGTTCGCTAAGCTTGATAAGCATTTCAATCTCATTTTTAGGCATTGGAATAAAACGGCGCAAAAACAGGCTATATAGAGCAAAAATTGTAATATAGAACACAAAAAAGGCAATAACATCAACCCATAGATGAAAGCCAAACAACGTAATCAGCGCATATTCGAACAACATACTGATGACAAACATTGTGGCGTGTAAAGGGTGTAATATGAGCAAAATTAAAGCCCATAAGGCCAGTAAAATAACGGCTAACAATAAGGATATTGTGAAACCTAAAACACCGTTGCCCATCGCCATTAGCGGAATTGAAGATAAAAAGCCCATTATTCCCTCCTATTTTTATTCAAGTTAGCTGATTTATTGTTTTTAGTCAACCGGAAAGCATTATTTTGAGGCTAAAAAATATCAGGTTATACTTGACAAGAGATGCCAATCGCCTTATCTTATGCTCAAGTTTTTATGAAATTTAAGGAGCTGAAAATGAAAAAAGCTGAAAATATGAAAGAATTTGTGGAGCGCGTTGATGCGGCCAAAAAAATGAACCCGAAAGACTTGTCTTCGGACCAAGATTTAAGCATTGCCATTATGAATTTGATTTCTATTGAAGAACATTTGGTGTTTTCAGGGGCTAAGACGGGGAAAACCGCATATTACGATTTAATTAAGCAGATTCGAGAAACTCGAAAAAATTTATTGCAAAAAATTATTCCGAGTTATGAAGGTGAAGTTTGGTGTATTTCCAAGCATTTGCTCGCCAGCTCTATGCGCTTGATGGAAGTTGGAACCAAGCAACAATCTTTAGGACGAGATGAAGAAGCCTATAAATTGTTCAACTCGGCTTATGACCTGTATTGCCTGTTTTGGGGGTTAAATATGGGAATGATTGAAAGCAAAGATTTGAAGTGGATTGAACCGGATATTGAAGAAGTGAAAAAAATTAGCGCTAAAGCCAATGAAGTTTTGAAAGATGCGGTAGTTGAAACAGCTCAAAATACAGAAACAACATCGGTCGAAGAAGATAATACACCGTTTGCCAAAATGAAGCGTATGGTGCGCAAAGCTGTTAATTGTTGTATTGAATAAAAAAACGGACAAGTTAAGATGAAACGATATATTTGCGCCTTAGTGCTTTGTTTTGCTTCTTTATGTTTGAGCTGTTGCTCGGAAAAAAAAGATGATATTACGGTGTTGAGTTCTCAAGAGATTTATTTCTTTTATCAGACAACTTGCCCGCATTGCCACACAGCGGCACAATATATCAAAAACAAATATCCGATGCTTAAAATAGTTAGTCGGGATATTAAATTGCCGGGTAATATGGCTTTGTTTAAACAGGCGGTGGAAAAATATAATATCCGCGGAGCGGCAGGAACACCGTTGATTTGTTTTGGAGACCACTATATTATGGGTTGGGGACCGAACGACAAACAGTTGTTTGACTATTATGCTCGTCCGTATTTAGATTTGGTAATGCAGAATAAATAGTTTTATATAAATAAAGGACTGATATGCAAAAATTATGTTTTTATCTGGTTATGGGAACTTTTTTCAGCGGAGCAATATCGGTTGCTTCAGCCGAAGATATAATGTCTGAAGATATGTTGTTGGGCAGTAATGTTGAAACAGTGACAACGCCGGAAGCAAACGATAATACTGAGGCTGATGCGGAAGAAAAATCCGGTTTTGCGTTTTGGAATTTTATAAAAAAACCGTTGTCTTTGTTTGCCAATGATGAAA
>OMQE01000176.1 GCA_900313155.1 uncultured Rhodospirillaceae bacterium
AGGGCAATAACCAAAACAACAATGCCCATAATTGTTTCTACCGGTTTTTTTCTCATTCTTCTTCCTCCGTTTGTGCCATATCTTCATATTTGCCTTGCTTTGGGGCAGATATTTGTTTTTTGCGATTAGCTTTGCCCATGCTGATAATTCTGTCAACCAATTCTTCCAGTACCATGGCGTCTTGCGTATATTCAAATTCACCACCTTCGGCAATAAAATCTTCCGAACCGCCGGCTTCAATTTCAATGTATTTATTACCCATCACGCCGGAACTGACAATACTGGCACCGCTGTCGTCGGGAATTTGAATACCTGATTTAATCATCAAGGTTAGCGTGGCGCGAAAATTATCGTCAAGCACCGAATTTTCAACATACCCCACATCAACACCGGCCATACGCACACGGCTTCCCATTTCTAAACCGTCAGTTCGATTAAAGGTGGCATAAACCGCGTAATCTGAATTGTCGGCATCTGCCCAAACTTTGCTTTGCCATTTATAAATGCCGGCAATCAAAACTGCGATGGCAATCACGCAAAGTCCGATAATAAAGTCTTTCAGCTCTTCTTTTGTAAAATTATCCAATTTTAATGCTCCATTTAAGCGTTTTGTTAATTATTACCCCATTAAAATTGATTTGTCATCAATGTTTTTTGATTATAGCGAAAATTTTTTAATAAACAAGGTTTTTTCAGATGATATTAGATGTGCGGAATATAAGTAAGAAGTTTGGCAATAAAACAGCGTTGGAAGATATCTCTTTTACGGTTGAGCAAGGTCAAATTGTTGCGCTTTTGGGCGAAAACGGTGCCGGAAAATCAACACTGTTACGGCTGATTAGCGGATATTACGAAGCAAATAGCGGACAAATTGTTTTGAACGGCGAAACGCTTTCAAACAATCGCTTGTCGTATTTGCGCTCTTTGGCTTATGTGCCGGAAATATCTTCATTATACGGCGAAATGACAGTAACGGAATTTTTGTTTTTTATGGCGCGAATCCGCCAAATTGGCGATGAGATGGTGCTCAAAAAAATGCGTCGGGTGATGCGCCAATTACAGTTGCAAGATGTGATGGAACAAAAGTGCGAAACACTTTCCAAAGGCTATAAAAAACGAGTGGAACTGGCTGCGGCTTTGCTGGCCGAACCCCAAATTTTACTGCTCGATGAACCAACCGAAGGGTTAGACCCTAACCAAAAGCAAATTTTGTGCGATATTATCAAACACTATGCTTTGGAACATACGGTGATTATTTCAACCCACACACTGGAAGATGTTGAGGCTCTGGCAACACAAATTTTGCTTATTCATAAGGGGCGTTTGCTCGTCAACACCGACTTGGCGCATTTTAAGCAAACCGCCGATAACAATTTGTTGCAGTCATTTCGGCGCGCTACCAAAGATTGAGAGGAAAAATGAAAGTATTTTGGGCATTATTGCAAAAAGAATTTGGCAACTTTTTTAAAAGCGGCTCGGCGTTTTGGCTGATGCTGATATATTTGGTAACTTCGGTGGCTTCGGCGTTTTATTACGGCGCCTATTTGTTGGCGCACGATACGGCTATGTATGCTTTGTTTTTGCCGCAACCACTGATTTTGTCGGTGTTGGTGCCGGCTTTAACCATGCGTTCGTGGACGAGCGAATATCGTCTCGGCACGGCCGAATTATTACTTACTCAACCCTTAAGCAATAAGGTTTTGGTTGCCGCCAAAGTTTTTGCCGTGTGGTTGCTTTTGAGTATGATGACCTTATTTTTGTTGCCATTTGTTTTATACACCGCAACTTGGCTTTATTTGGATTGGGGAAATGTGCTGACGTGCTGGTTAGGACTGGAGCTTTTGATTTTTTTATTTGCCGCGCTCGGGTGCATGATTTCTTGTTTATGCCATCAGCCGGCAATGTCTTATTTAAGCGGTGTTGTTTGTATGTTGCTGTTATCGGGTGTGCCTTTTTTAGGACTATATGCGACATATAAAAATTTTGTGCTGGCGCAAATCGGTGTGGCAGATGCGGCTTACTTTATCTTTTTCGGCTGTGCTTTTTGTTTTTTGAATATGCTGGCACTCAACGTTTGGCGCAAACAACAGCAGTCGGCGGGGTTGCGGTTGGGCATATTCGGAGCTTTATTGGTTTGTGCGGTTGCTTTGCTGGTGGCGGCTTTAGCCTATTTTTTACCTTATAAAGCCGATTTTACTTCAGCACGCATATATTCGCTTAAAACCGAGACAGTGAACCTTGTCAACCGGCTTAAAGAGGCGGTGACAATTGATATATACGCGGCTCAAGATTATTTGCGACAAAATCCGGAACAGCGTTTGTTTGTTGAGCAAATTCAGCGTTTATTGCAAAAATATCAAACTCAATCACGCGGCATGGTCAGTGTGCGTTTCAAAACCGTTGAAGCCTTTTCCGATGAAGAAGCGGAAATTTTGCAACAAGGCCTGTTTTATCAAGAAAATACACTTGGCAGCCGTAACTATTTCGGTGCAATTTTGCGCCATAAAAGCGGAGAAACAACCGTGGTGCGCCAGTTTTTGCCGCAACGGCAGGCGTTTGCCGAAAAAGATATTGATATTGCGATTCTGAAGTTGGCAGAGCCGGAAAGAAAACGCGCCATCGGAGTCTATTTGGACGGGGCACAAAATTTGGACCCGTTTGTCGGTTTGTTTGTTAATTTGGAAAATGATTACAACGTTATCAATATAGAAGACAACGTCTATCATCTTTCCGATAAATTAGATACCTTGATTTTGGTTAATCCTAAAAAATTACCTAAAGTGTTCATGTATGCCATTGACCAATATTTAATGAACGGCGGCAAGCTCATTGTTTTCTTCGACTTTTTTACACAAAGCCAAACCGAAAATATCAACGCAAAAAATATTGATATTACAGAATTTTTTGCCAACTGGGATATTGAACTGCAAAAAGGTCTGAAAGATATGGGGGCTTTAGCTCCAATGTTTATTACCGGTCGGCACAACCTTAGTTTGCACAGCGCCGCCGCTTTCAAAGTGACTAATTCGGCATTGAATGTGACACCGTTCATTACCGTTTCAGATGGCTATATCGGGGCGGTTATAAGCGGTAAAATAAGCTCTAATTATGACGCGAATCCGTTTGCCGACAATAATCCTTCACTGCGGCTTTTGCCATATACACCATCGGTTGAGGCCGGAGAGTTGGCGCTTATCGGCGATGTCGATTTATTAGATGAGGCAAACTGGCTCAGTCCTCGTTCACCGGACCGCAATCCGCACAGTGCTATTGCCTTATCGGCGAACGGCGAGGCAGTTCGTGCACTTATTGACCACATGAGCGGTAACGATATTTATCGCTTGCTTCCGGTTAATACCAAGGCGTCTAACGAGCAAAGCATCAGTGAACAGATGAATGCCGGCGCACAGAAAATTTATGCTCGACAAATTCGCCTTAATCAAGAAAATTTACAACAGCTTCGTGCCGTTCTTTATTTACAAAGCGGTGCAGATGCCGACAGGCTCAAACAAATGGTGCAAATCAGCGCGGCCGGACAAGACTTAGCCAAGGCTGAGCAACAAAGTGATAATTTGGCCTATTTAGTTGCAAAAGCATACAAAAATCAAACTCACAGAGCTGTAATAGGACAAGTTTTTATTGTTCCGTTATTGTCTGTTTTGCTTTTATATTTTCTGCTTAAATGTTTAAGCAAACGCCGTCGGCAAAAAATTAGGGGGAAATTATATGAATAAAAGATATTTTACGGCTGTTTTGTTGTTTGTTTTGTCGGCGCTTGTTTGTTTTGCCGGAGCCGTTGTGTATTACCAAAATCAAGAATCGGCACAGGTGCGCGGGCATTACGCTTTGGCACAGCTTCGAGCTCAAATTCCGCTAATGGCGCATATCAGCATTACAACACCGCAAAACGAAACCGTCAGTCTTTATCGTCAAGGCGACTATTGGCATTTTCGCGAAGCTGCCGACTACTATGTGAATAATGACACGCTGGCGGCTTTTTATGAATTTGTGAATAACAGCACAATTCTTGATGTTGTTCCGGCAACAGATGAACAAAAAGCATACATCAAATCGGGAACGCAAATTATTATTACAGATGATGCCAAACAGGTTTTGGCGCATTTTTGGCTTGGTCAAAAAGCAAATGTTGACGGCACAATAGATATGTTGCCTCAAAACAGTCAATATATTTATCGTGTTAGCCGTGCAAAGACGTTTTTTGGGGCGGTTGCGGCGTGGATACCAATGCCGTTGTTGCAATTTGACGGTGCGCGTATAACAGGCATTGATTTTAATGATGAATATATTAACGGCGAAGTTTTGGCAGAGGTAAAACAAGAGTTTGACTTTATGCGCAAGCTTTCAGATGTTCTTGCTTTCACGTTGTATGATGGTATTGTTCAAAAGCAAAATTTTGAAACCGCTTATCCCGAAATAAAGCCGCAAACGCTTAAGGTTCATATTGTCGGCGGGCTGATTTATCGTTTGCAAATTTATGAAGCGGACAATTCATATTGGTTGGCTGTAGATGTTTCAACCGAAAGAATCGCGCGCAAAGAGGCTGTTTTAGCGGCGCAAAGTTTGCAACGTTTTTATGCCGACTGGCTGTTTGAGCTCAACACAGAACAAGGACCAATTTTATATCAGGCCGGACAAAAACAAACCTCTCAATCAACCGATTGAGAGGTTCGGCAAATAAAAAACGGGTTATGATTAACTTAAACCGCTGATACGCATGGTGTCTTGTGCAATGACCAGTTCTTCATCAGTCGGAATCATAAACACTTTAACGGCCGAATCCGGTGTTGAAAGCATAACGCGCGTGGAATGCAATTTGTTGTTTTCTTCATCAATTTTGATGCCCAAATAAGAAAGTTTTTCCATAACCATGTGGCGCATCACCACGCCGTTTTCGCCCACACCGGCGGTGAACACAATAGCGTCAACCCCGCCTAATTCGGCAATATAACTACCAATAATTTTGACCAGCGAATGCACATAGCATTTTGTGGCAAGCAGACACTTTTCGTTGCCATTGAGCAAACCGGATTCAATATCTCGGTTGTCGGAATATCCGCACAGCGCCAACATACCGCTTTGTTTATTGAGCATGGTATTAACCTCATCGGCGGTCAGGCCGTCTTTTTTCATAATATAGAGCGGAATATACGGATCCACATCACCGGAGCGAGTGCCCATAATGGTTCCGGCCAGTGGGGTAAAGCCCATAGATGTATCAACACATTTGCCGTTATCAATAGCGGCAAGAGAGGCGCCGTTGCCCAAGTGACAAGTAATGATTTTACCTTTTTTACCAATCATCTTGGCGCATTCTTCCGAAACGTATTTGTGCGATGTGCCGTGGAATCCGTAGCGGCGGATTTTGTTGCGCTTGTACTGGTCTTCCGGCAAAGCATACAAATATGCTTCCGGTGCCATGGTTTGGTGAAAGGAGGTGTCAAACACAGCCACTTGCGGCACATTCGGCAACACTTCTTTGACGGCCTTAATCCCCAAAACATGCGCCGGATTATGCAAAGGTGCCAAATCGGAAAGACTTTCAATGTCGGCTATTACTTTATCATCAATCAAAACCGATTGAGTAAAAATGTCGCCGCCTTGCACCACCCGATGTCCGACAGCACTGAGTTCGTCCATACTTTTCAGCGCGCCGTTCAGTAAAAACTTAAACACGCTTTTAATGGCTTCAGAATGGGTTGGCATCGGTATTAGATGCTCTTGTTTCGGGCTGTCGCCGTATTGAATTTTTATGACCGAATTTTCCATGCCGATACGTTCGGCAATCCCTTTAGAAACAACTTCATAGTTGTCGTTTTCAACATTGTAGAGTTGAAATTTGAGTGATGACGAACCGCAGTTTATAACCAAAATTTTTTTCATTTTTCTTCCTTTTATTTAACAGCTTGAATACAGGTAATGGCGACCGCGCCGACAATATCTTCGGCTGAGCAACCGCGTGACAAATCGTTGACCGGTGCATTCAGACCTTGCAAAATAGGCCCGTAGGCTTCGCAACCGCCCAAGCGTTGTAACAATTTGTAGCAAATATTGCCGGCATCTAAATTAGGGAACACTAAAACGCGAGCTTTACCGGCAACAGGGCTGTTCGGCGCTTTTTTGGCGGCCACAGCTTCGCAAACGGCGGCATCAGCCTGTAATTCGCCATCAATCTGAATGCCTAAATCGGCATATTCTTCGGTTTGCAGAGCGGCTTGAGCGATTTTTGTAGCGCTGATTACCTTATCCACTTCTTCGCCCTTGCCGGAACCCTTTGTTGAAAACGACAGCATAGCAACGTTTGGTTCAATACCAAATAAGAACGCTGTTTGGGCAGCATCAAGCGCAATATCGGCCAGCTCTTTATCGGTTGGGTTAATAACCACGCCGCAATCTGCGAAAATGTAAGGTTCACCGTTGGCAAGAATAATAAAGAATGACGATGCGCTGTGTCCCTTTTTGGCTGCTTTAATAATTTGCAGTGCCGGACGAACTGTATCGGCGGTTGAATGATTGGCGCCCGAAACCATACCGTCGGCATGGCCGGCTTTAATCATCAATGTGCCGAAATAGTTGTAATTAAGCACCAGCTTTTTAGCTTCTTCTTTTGTCAGCCCTTTTTCTTTGCGTAAATTATACAGCAAATCAGTATATTCTTCCAAAAACGGCGACGTTTCCGGCTTAACAAATACAATGCCTTGTGTGCTCCAACCACGAGCTTGATAATATTCGTTCATTGCCACTTCATCACCTAAAATAATGATTTTCGCCGCGCCTTCTTCGGCAATTATATGTGCCGCCTGAAGCACGCGTTCATCTTCACCTTCCGGCAAAACAATTGTTTTGACCGAGTTTTTGGCTTTTTTCAACAATGTTTTTATATAATCACTTTTAATCATCACATAAAGTCCTTTACAACAATATAAACTGACCCTACATAGCATAATTTTAATTAAAAAAGCTATAAAATGTTTTGCTTTTTATACATATTTATACTATTTTAACCGTAATTAGGAAAAAACGGAGAAAATGACAATGAAAAAATTCGGTTTTTTGTTTTTTATTTGTATGATGTTTGCTTTCGGGGCAGAGGCAAAGTTGCAATTTTCGGCACCGATAGATGTGGATATTACGGCAGAAGATGCGGTCCAAGCTAAAGAACAAGCCATGCGTCAGGCACAGCGTGAAGCGTTTTTGGAAATTGCCGGTAAACTGACTGATGCCGAAAATGTGGCAAAACTCAATGAACTGACAGATGATGAAATTGTGCATTTTGTGCAATCGGTTGGTGTGGATAACGAAAAAATCGGCGGTAACAAGTATGTGGCAACGCTCACCATTCAGCTAGACGAATCGCTGATGCGTGACTATATGGCCGAAAACGGCATGATAGAAATTGAAACAACCGAACTTTTGGTTATACCGGTTTTTAAGCCTGAAAACAGTTATGTTCCGCTTTTGTGGGAAGGCAACAATGTTTGGCGGCAAAACTGGTTGTCTAAAGGGTTGATTAAGTTCGGCTCCATGCAAATGCATACCATTGGGGAACATTTTCGCCAATTGGACCGCCTGAATGCCGATACGGCTTTATACATGGATACGGTGGTTTATGACGCATTAAGCCAAATGAACGGCTCGGATAAAATATATGTGGCATACGCTGAAACAATGCTCAACGGCGATTTGAAAATTACCATCAAAGACGAAAAAAATAAAGCAGAAGACAGTTTTACGGTTTTGAACGATAATTCAGATAATATTTTTGATAAGGCTATTGAGAAGAGTGTGATGTTTATTTCCAATATGGAGCGTCGCGCCGGCTATCAATCCAATCGGGCAACTTCTAATACGCTTAATGCGGTCTATATGTATGCCGATATGAAGGATTGGCTTTCTAAAAGCGCCATGCTTTCGGCGCTACCAATGGTTGAAGGGGTAGATACCAAAAGTTTTGGCGGTGGCAAGGTTAATTTTTCTTTGCGCTATCTCGGCACGCTTGACGAATTGTGGACAGCCATGCAAGAACAGGGACTTAGCCACGAGGCCGCAGACAACTACTACATTATAAGGTAATAAAAAATGGAAACCAGAAAAGAAATCAACCAACAGCGCTATCTGCTTATTTTGGGCGTTTTGCTTGTTTGCGGTATGTTGCTTTATGTTTTGCGGTCGGTGCTTTTGCCGTTTGTGATGGGGATTATGATTGCCTATTTTCTCAATCCGTTGGTAAATACCATGGTGCGCAAGAACAAAATTTCACGCACATTTGCCACGGTGATTGTTATGAGCCTGTTTTTGCTTATTTTACTTCCGGTTGTTGTGTTGCTGGGAAGTGCGGCTTTTTCGCAAGTGGGGCAGTTTTTGAGTAATTTACCGCAACATTTGAGTGGTTTCGGGGCCAAATTGACGGTGTGGGTTCATCAGTTGCAACAATATTTTCCGGTGCTGGCGTTTGAAAATGTAGAAGCCGCCTTGCAAGAAAATTTCGGCGAATCGTTCAAGCCGGTGCTCAAGGTTGTTCGAGGTGTGGTCAGCAACGGTTTTGCACTTGTTAATGTGCTTTCGTTGCTACTGATTTCGCCGGTGGTGGCGTTTTATATGTTGCGTGATTGGCCCTATTTTACTGAAAAACTGATGGGGTTGGTACCGCATAAGCATAAGCTTCAAGTTCAAGACGGTGTGCGACAAATCAATCGCATTATTTCGGGTTATTTACGTGGTCAGGTTTTGGTTTGTATTGCTTTAGGCAGCATATATTCATTCGGCTTGTGGCTGATTGGACTTGATTTGGGGCTGATTGTGGGCTTTTTGGCCGGATTGATTTCGTTTATTCCGTATGTTGGCTCAATATCCGGCTTTTTGATGGCCATGGTACTGGTTGTTACTCAATACGGCACACTACCGAAAATTGCGGCGGTGATTGCTGTTTTTGCGGTGGGGCAGTTTTTGGAGGGCAACTTCTTAACGCCGAAATTAGTGGGCGAAAATATTGGTCTGCATCCGGTTTGGGTGATGTTTGCGTTGCTCGCCGGTGGGGTTTTACTCGGCCTTTTGGGTATGATTATTGCTGTGCCTGCCGCGGCGTGCATTGGGGTATTTTTGCGCTATTTAATAGAAAATTACAAGCACAGCCGCATCTATTTAGATTGTTAAAAATTTTTTTGTAAAAAAATAAAAGCCCTGCATATAGCAAATCATGCAGGGCTTTTTTGTAAATATCTGTTTTTTATTCCACCGGTTTAATATGCCAAATATGGTCGGCATATTCCATAACCGAGCGGTCGCTTGAAAAGTAGCCGATACGCGCCACGTTCATCAGCGCTTTTTTGGC
>OMQE01000183.1 GCA_900313155.1 uncultured Rhodospirillaceae bacterium
GGATTTTTTTTAGAAATTAAGGCTTCCACATCATCTCCGGTACCCACCGGAACGGTTGACTTTGTGGCAATAACCGTATATCCATGCAAATATTCAGCCAACTCCGTTGCCGCCGCATGAATATATTTCATATCGGCTTCTTTGGTTACCGGATGAGGCGGTGTGCCGACGGCGATGATAACTAAATCGGCATTTTCAACACCTTCTCTCATAAAGGTGGTAAATTTGATACGACCGGCTTTAATGTTTTTATGAAACAAATCTTCCAAGCCGTCCTCATACAGCGTGATTTTTCCGGCTTTTAAGGCCTCTATTTTCTTTGGCTCACGGTCAATACAAACAACTTCATTTCCAAGTTCTGCCAAACCAACACCTGTTGGCAATCCAACATAACCTGTTCCGATAATTCCTATTTTCATTTTGTGTAACCTTATATTTTTAGTCCGATAGTAAGTCTATACCATATTATTTTATTTTAGCGGTATTTCAAAACCGGTTTTCCACAAAAAACGCTTCTATATTTTTTCAAAATTGATGCGCGGGTCAACCAAAGAATAGGTTATATCACTGACAAGTTTTAAGATTAAGCCGAGCAAGGCAAAAATATAGAGCGTGCCGAAAACAACAGGATAGTCGCGGGTGGTAATGGCTTCATAACCTAACAATCCCAAGCCGTTAAGTGAAAAAATAACCTCTATTAACAGCGAACCGGTGAACAACATTTTGATTAAAAGCGATGGAAAACCGGCAATAATAATCAGCATGGCGTTACGAAAAATATGACCATAAAGAATTTGGTTTTCCGAAGCACCTTTGGCGCGAGCGGTGAGCACATATTGCTTGTTTATTTCATCTAAAAAAGAATTTTTTGTCAGCATGGTCAAACCGGCAAAACCGCCGATAACCATTGTTAAAACCGGTAAGGTAATATGCCAAAAATAGTCTTTTATTTGCGCCCAAAAACTTAAATTTGCCCAATTATCACTTGTCAGACCTCGCAAAGGAAACCATTGCCAATAAATTCCGCCGGCAAAAAAGACAATGAAAAACACTGCCAGCAAAAATACCGGCATTGCCGAACCGATAACCACCGCAAATGAGGTGATGACATCAAATTTTGAGCCGTCTTTTTGCGCTTTTTTTATACCGAGCGGAATGGCGATTAAATAAATCAGCAACGTTGACCAAAGCCCCAGTGAAACCGATACCGGCAGCCGCTCTTTAATCAGTTCCAAAATAGTCTTATCGCGGTAATAACTCTTACCAAAATCAAAACAAATATAATCTTTAAGCATTTTACCATAACGCACATACCAAGGTTTATCAAAACCAAATTGTTGTTCCAAAGCCTTGATTAAATCTTCCGGAACACCTTGCGCCCCGACATATTTGGAATTACCTGCCGAATTTGATGATGAAGCGGCATTTTGACTTGCTTCAACGCGTGAGGTCAGTTGCGCGGTTGTGTCGGTGTTCATACCCCTATATTGCGCCAGCATATAGTCCACCGGCCCACCCGGCGCCAATTGGATAATGGCAAAATTAACCGTAATAATCCCCCACAAGGTGAAAGGAATAAGTAAAAGTCGTTTCAAAATATAGTTGCGCATTATTTCTCCTTTGCCCACCATGTGAATGGCTGAAAGCCGGTTTTTATTTTGCTTTGCGGCTGGCCGAATTTATCCCAATATGCCACCCGTTGCACCGGCGAATACCATTGAAAAATCAAATAATTTTCGTTCAATAAAACACGGTCAAGCGCCTTAACATAGGCCACATAATCTTCTTTTTGCTGTGCTGAAATCAGACCTTTTATCAACTCATCTACCACCGGATTTTTTATACCGATAATATTGTTGCTGCCGTTCATATCTGCAGCCAACGAGCCCCAATATTCGCGTTGTTCATTTCCCGGCAATTGCGACACCGGATACGAGATAATTGCCATATCAAAATCAAAATTGTCCAACCGGTTTTTGAAAATATTTACTTCCAAATTGCGAAATACCGCTTTTATTCCGATTTTACGCAAGTTTTCAATATATGGCAACATCACTTTGGTAAAAGTAGTTCCATTGGCGGAATTGCTCAAAATTTCCACCTCCAATGGTTCACCGGTTGCTAAATTAACCATTTTACCGTCTTTGAAATCGTATCCGGCGTCTTTTAGGAGGGCAACGGCTTTTTTCAAATTTTCACGCGGATTATTGATTTGTGCATTTACGGTCGGCTCATAAGCCTTGGTAAAAATATCTTCCGGCAGTTGGTTTTTATAAGCACTCAAAATTTCCA
>OMQE01000071.1 GCA_900313155.1 uncultured Rhodospirillaceae bacterium
ATTATTGTTACTAAAACCATAACTTTGGCTGATGATGGTGTTTTGCGGAGCTACAATCTCGCCGTTTTGGAACGTTACCGGCAAAAATTGTGCGGCTTCTTGAGTAATAACGGGTGTATATTGTTTCACCAAAGCATTACCGTATTTCGAAACCACCGAAGCGGCAACCAAAGCATAAACCAACAGAGCTATAAAACCCAGCCATTTGTTTTTCAATAAAAATTCTTTCATATTTTTCTCCTTTTCATTTCTTTGTTACAAATATAATAATTGTTTACCAACCGTCAAATAAATCAGGCTGTTTATCCTCTTGTTCTTCCAAAATTTCCAATGCTTTTTTCACTGTAAAATAGTCCACTGCCGTTTGGTAGGCAAGAGAAACGGCATCTATTTCTTCAACCAATCGCTCCACATAAGCGAACGAACGACGAGTGTTCAACAAAATATATTCCAGAATCTCCGGTGAAATCAAAAGTTGTCGGTCGTTGAACAATTTGACAATCAGCGTTTGTAACATCATATCGTCCGGCTCTTTGATGGCAATACTCGGCAACATATTCAAACGCGATTGCAAATCTTTGAGTTCAAAATGCATGCGATGCGGTGCAATCCTTGCTGTCCAAAGCATATAGCGCTCAGGTTCGTTTTGATAGATATTAAATAAATGAAACAATGCCTCGTTATCGGCTTTAACGGTCAAATTCTCTATCACCAGATTTTTATTTTCAGCAGCAATACGCTTAACGTTACGCATTTTAACCTGAGTGGCATTGATAATTTCCACACTACCTTTTTTGGGCGTATCCGATGATAAAATTTTATCAGCAAACATCCTTGCTAAATGGGACTTTCCACAACCTTCCGGTCCATATATCACAACCCCTTTGGTCAGCCAATTCGGCCAGGATTCCACCATTTGAAAAGCTTCGCTGTTACAATTAGTAACCATAAAGTCATCACGGCCCATTTGTTGCGGAACTTCAAACGCAAACGGTAATTGTTTCAACTCTTCGTCTTCCATCTTAATTTTTGCGCTCCGCCAATACTTCCATTACTTTTTCGCTCAAATTACCCAGACTGTATGGCTTGCCGATAAAATAGAAATCGGACGAACCTGCCAACTCCTTGCGAGCAATTTCCTCTGAATAGCCCGACGCCAAAATAATCAATGTGTCAGGCTGTTTTTCCTTCATCACTTTTGCTAAATCGGCACCGCTCATGCCGGGCATGACCATATCGGTAATCATCATATCAAATTTTTCGCCTTTTTCAATGTGCTCCAGTGCATTTTCAGCCGATACACAATCAACCACGTTAAAACCCTTTTGTTTCAACCCACGTGTGCCAACCATGCGGACAGCTTCTTCATCTTCAACAAATAAAATTTTAATTTCTCCCGGATTGCACAAAAGTTTGCGTTGACTGTCAAAAGTGGCTACATTCATTCCCAAAATCAGCTTATTATCGGCAACGGAAGCACTGTCCGGTAACAACATGGTCATAGCCGCGTTTCCGGCTTTATCGCGGATAATTTCTTCGTGCGGTTGCTCTGCCACAGCCACATTTTCGGTTGATGAACTCTCATAGCTCGGAAAATATATATCAAATGTTGTCCCCTTGCCAACTTTGCTATCAACCTTAATAAAACCTTCAGTTTGGCGCACAATGCCATAGACCATCGCCAATCCTAAACCGGTGCCGGAATCTATGGTATTACGCTTGGTCGTAAAGAAAGGCTCGAAAATACGATTCAAATTTTCCGGCGGAATGCCGCAACCGGTATCACTAACGCTGATAACCACAAATTCTCCCGGTTTAATCGTTTCTCCACCAAACTGATGCGGCTTATTCAAACGTTCCGCCCGTGTTGAAATAGTCAATGTTCCTTTGCCGTTCATGGCATCACGTGCATTGATGGCCAAATTGACCATCACTTGAGAAAATTGAGGCGGGTCAATACGGATATAGCCTAAATCCGTTCCATGATTGATTTGGATTGCAATACGCTCCCCCGAAACCCGCGTTAGCAAAGAATATATTTCCATAAAGGACTCCGTAACGTCCAGCAATTTCGGATTGAGCGGTTGTTTGCGCGAAATTGCCAAAAGCTGGCGAGCCACTTCGGCGGCGCGAATAACATTATTCTTCAATTCCAACAAATCCGTGAACGACGGGTCGCCGACACCGTGTCGTTGCAACAAAAGTTCGCATTGACACAGAACCGCCGTCAGCAAATTATTGAAATCATGTGCAACACCACCGGCCAATTGACCGAAGGCTTGCATTTTTTGGGCTTGTGCAACTTGCATTTCCAAATCGTGCTTTTGGGTAATATCTTCCATATATACAACCATACCGGTAATTTCGCCGGAAAGGCTGGAATAATGTGCCTTTATCGGGCAAATATGCACAAAAACGCTTTTTTCGTTCTTGTCACTTTTATCGGTTTTAGAGCCCTTCAAGGTGGTTGAAAAATGAAACTCCTGCTCATGATTTAAGCTATATTCCTCTTGCGCCTCTTTCAACTTTGCTCTGGTTGAATCGTTAAAATACATATTCAATTTGCGTAATAGAATTTCATCTGCCGGCTGTTCAAACAAACGGCTGATATATTGGTTAATTTCTAAAATTTGCAAATGTTTATCGGCAAAAATTATCCCGATTGGTGCCGTATCAAACAGACCTTCAAATTTATCGGTGAGCAGGTTTAGTTTATCTTTGAGAGCGGTATCGTTCGGAATATCCCAAATAACCACGCCGCGGGTTTTTAATTCTAAATTTTCGCGCACATTTTGTTGTTTAACAAAAGCCATCGCCGAGCCTTTAGCCGTTTTGAACATCAGATTGTCATTAAATACACCATTAGCGGCGTGTAACAGCTCCGGCTTATAAGCCACAAAATCATCAACCGACTTGCCGATAGCAGCATTTTTGTCGGTTTGCCACCAATCTGCCAAAGAATTATTGATATATTCAATTTTACCTTTGCTATCGCATGTGTACAACCCAACCGGTAAAAAATCCAGAAAATTATGCAACGACGACATTTCACCCGCAAAAACCTGCTCCATATTTTTGTATGAGGTAATATTTTCAATTGTCCATAACAAGTAGCTTTCTTTATGAATTTTTTTTAATGAGTATTCACCTTCAAAAATATCGGTTTTATCCAAATATATCGGTTTAACGCTAACGCTGAACCATTCTTCAGCCACAAAAACGCTGTTTTGATGCGGGTTGATGGATAAATTAACTGTTGCTTCCTGCAATTTTCCGGCGGCAGATTCCAACTTTTGCAAGTCTAATTTATTAGCATTGGAATCGATTATATTTTTTCTGAAAAACTCCAAAACCGGCATATCTTTAAAATATTCACGCGCCAGCCTATTGGCAATAATCGCTTCTCCTTTCGAATTATCCACGCGGCAATATTTGGTTTTATCATTCAAAATTTCTGCCGCCATTACCCCAAAACCGATAGCATGCTCGCTCACCTTTAAAATGCGTATAGTTATCAAAATGCACAAAACATTCCATGCCGCTACGCAAATCAGTATATATAGAGCATATTGCGGATAAAGAAAAAAAGCAAATAAACTCAAAGACATAAACATAATTGCATAGGCCAGAAAGATAAGATTTCTTTCCAGTTGTCTGTCCGGCCGCCGATTGTTAATGTCTTTGAGCATTATCGTTCCTTGTTCTTTTATATTATGTCAATACATCAGCCTTAACTTTACCGGTGCGCTCAACAATTTCGGCAATAGTGCGAGAAACGTCTGCCAGAGGTTCCAAAAACGCTTGCATATCTTTATCAAAATCGCTTGTTTCAAAGCGTTCCAAATAAACTCGCAAAGTGGCGCCGTTTGTGCCGGTACCCGACAAACGATAAACAATACGCGAATTATCGGTAAAATATATTACCAGACCGTTTTTGGTTGAACTGCCGTCTACCGGATCATTATAGATAAATGCGCCGGCACTTTTAACTGTAAAATCGCCGAATTTTTGGCCGGCTAATGTCGGCAATTTAGCCTCCAAATCTGCCATCAATTTGTTGGCAATTTCCACATCTAAACCATCATAATCGTTACGCATATAATAGCTACGACCATATTTTGCCCAATGTTCACGCGTAATTTCTTCCACCGATTTACCGGTTACGGCAATAATATTGAGCCAGAACAGCACTGCCCAAATACCGTCTTTTTCACGGATATGACTGGATCCGGTGCCAAAACTTTCTTCACCGCAGAAAGTAATTCGCTTACTATCCATCAGGTTGCAAAAATATTTCCAACCGGTTGGCACTTCGTAATAGCCTATGCCTAACGCTTTTGCCACACGACTGACGGCTGTTGATGTTGCTGCCGATTTTGCCACGCCGTAAATACCATCTTTATAACCTTTAATTAAGCGATAATTATCGGTCAAAATTGCCAAACTGTCACTTGGTGTTACAAAAAACTTTTTGCCTAAAATCATATTCCGGTCACCATCACCATCGTTTGCTGCGCCCATATCCGGTGCATTATCCGAATACATAATGTCA
>OMQE01000038.1 GCA_900313155.1 uncultured Rhodospirillaceae bacterium
AATAAATCCGTGGGATAATGGTGGCGAAACTTGGGAACAAGGACGCAAAATTATTGATTTTGCAAAAATTACCAAAATGCAAGCCCCGAAAGATAATTGGTTCGGATATATCAAATATGGTGTGTTGATTATTATTGCTCTATGGCTCACGTCGGGCTTTTATCAAGTGCAACCAAGCGAACAAGGTGTGGTGTTGCGCTTTGGTAAGTATGTGGAAACAACCGACGCCGGTTTGCACTATCATTGGCCGGTGCCGATTGAAGACGTTATAAAAGTCAACGTAACGCAAGAGCGCAGTATTAACTTGGGTTCTGCAGAAAACAGAGATTATCGGAACAGCGCATTTACTGAAAGCCATATGCTGACCGGTGATGAAAATATTGTCGACATCAATCTAACTGTTGTATGGAAAATTAAAAACGCCAAGGATTATCTGTTCAGTATGCGTTCGCCGGATGAAACCGTTAGCGTGGCGGCGCAATCCGTTTTGCGCGAAATTGTCGGACAATCGGAAATGCAACCGATTATCACCGGTGACCGCGGTAAAGTGGAAGACGAAACCAAAGATGAATTGCAACGCGTTTTAGACGAATTTAATGCCGGTGTGCAAATTGTGCGTGTTAAGCTGCAAAAAGCCGACCCGCCGAGAGAAGTTGTTGACGCTTTTAATGAAGTGCAACGCGCCAAGGCGGATATGGAACGTTTCAAAAATGAAGCTGAAGCTTACCGCAATGAAGTTATCCCAAAAGCACGCGGTAAGGCTGCACAAATTGCTCAAGATGCCGAAGCCTATAAATCGGCGACCGTGAACAAAGCCGAGGGTGAAGCCAAACGTTTTGCTTCGGTTTATGCCGCCTACAAAGACGGTAAAGATGTGACGGTTAAAAAGATGTATTTGGACGCAATGGAAGAAGTTTTGCAAAAAGCCAATAAAGTGATTATAGACCCGTCGCAAAAAGGCAATTTGTTGCCAGTGTTGCCGTTACAGGGAAATAAGTAGGAGAAGAAAGCAATGACAAAGAATATTTTTTGGCAGAGTTTAGTGGTCATATTCGGCGCGGTGCTGATTTTATTGTTCAGCTCGGTATATTTGGTGTATCAGCCGGAGCAAGCCATTGTGTTGCAATTTGGTGAACCGGTGCGCTTGGTTAATGAGCCGGGGCTGAAATTCAAAGTGCCGTTTATTCAAAATGTGGTGTTTTATGATGCTCGCTTGCTAAATTTAGACCCGCCGGCGCAAGAAGTTGTTTTGAACGACAAAAAACGTTTGGACGTTGATAGTTTTACGCGCTATCGGATTATTGACCCGCTGAAGTTTTATCAAACCGTGCGCACGGAAGAACAGGCACGTTCAAAATTGGCAGAAATTGTTAATTCTTCTTTACGCAAGGTTTTGGGGCGAGTAACATTAACCGAGCTCCTTTCGGAACAACGCACACAAATTATGCAAGATATCAGCTCTACGGTTAAAAAAGATGCCGAAGCCATTGGTGTTAGCGTGGCCGATGTGCGAATTCGCCGTGCCGATTTGCCGATAGAGGTGATGCAAGCCATCAATCATCGGATGCGTACCGAACGCGAGCGTGACGCCAAGGAATTTCGAGCCAAAGGTCAACAGCAAGCGCAAAATATTCGAGCCACTGCCGACAAAGAAGCCACCATTATTGTTGCCGAAGCCGAAAAAAATGCGCAAATTACCCGTGGTGAAGGCGATAATGAGGCTGTAACGCTATGGAACAAAACGGTGGGACAAGATGTGGATTTTTACGAATTTTATCGTTCGCTTGACGCCTATCGCAAATCGTTGGGACAAGAAGATACATCACTTGTTTTGTCACCGGATTCGGCCTTTTTCAAATATTTTAATAAAATGATGAAAGTTGACCAATGAAATTTGTTTGCTCCCTTGTGACCATATTATTGACAATAGCACCGTGTTTTGCCGCCGAACGTGCTTTGGAAGACGTTATAGATGACGTAAATACCGCTGTTTTGAACGTTACCGTCCGAACAAATGGTGGCGAACAAGCAATGGGAGCCGGTTTTATCATCAGCGCCGACGGCTATGCGGTGACTAATGCACATGTGGTGGAAGATGCCGAAGATATTACAGTAACCACAATATATGGTGATGATTATGAAACAAATTTGGTCGGTGTCGATAAAATGACCGATGTTGCACTAATCAAAATCAAGAATCCGAACGGATTGGAGGCAGTGCATTTTGCCGATTCAGACAATGTTAGAGTTGGAAATGCGGTTTTTGCCATCGGGAATCCTTACGGCTTGGGAAACAGTGTTTCTACCGGTATTATTTCAGCCAAAGAACGAGATATCGAAAAAGGACCTTATGACAACTTTTTACAAACTGATGCGACCATCAATCAAGGTAACTCCGGCGGTCCGCTGTTCAGCATGGCTGGCGAAGTTGTGGGAATGAATACAGCTATATTTTCACTGCAAGGAGAAAATATGGGGCTTGGATTCGCCACGCCTTCGAATATGGTTCAATGGGTTGTTGAGCGCCTAAAAACCGAGGGAGAAGTTAAGCGCGGTTGGCTTGGATTAAGCGTGCGTTCGGTGCGCGCTAAAGATGAAAATGCCGTTATTCAGTTAGCTGTAACCAAAATAGAGGAAAACTCACCGGCGCTGAAAGCAGGTTTAAAGGTTGGAGATATTATTGAGCGGTTAAGCAATATTTCGCTGAAAAATCCACGTTTGTTCTCGGCCGAGGTTGCGGCAACAAAACCTGGGACAAAGCTGGATGCTGTTGTTCGCCGAGACGGAGAAATATTGCCGTTTGAGCTCGAGGTTGACCAAATGCCGAAACCACAACAAAAAAAGGTAGATCCGGAAGGAATTTTTCATCCGCAAAGCGTTGAAGATTTAGATTTAAGCGCAGAACAACTTGACGCTGCTTCAGAATTTACCGAATTGCAAATTAAGGCTTACTATGATGAAAATGCTCAAGATTTTGTGATTGTGCAAATGGCACCGGATTCCGAGCTTTCGGCAAAAGGTGTGGAAATCGGGAATCGGCTGATTGCAGCGGACAATAAAAAAATATACGGCGCTGAAGACCTTAAAATAAAACTGCGTCAGGGAGCCGATAAAGGCGCGATTGAATTGAAAATCAAAAGCGGAAACGGCAACATAGATGTTGTGAAACTGAAATTGGGTAAACAGTAATGACGCGCGTTGATTTTTATCATTTACAAAAACAAACTTTGGAAGATGTTTTACCAAAACTCTTAAATAAGGCCTATGAAACCGGAAAAAACATATTGATTAAAGTTGGCACATCGGAACGCGTGGAATTTTTAAACAGCCACTTATGGACTTTTAATGACGAAAGCTTTTTACCTCATGGTTCCAAAAAAGACGGCTTTGCCGAAGCGCAACCAATATGGCTGACGGCACAAAGCGATAATCCGAACGCGGCAGTTTTCTTGTTTTTGGTTGACGGTGCTGAAATTGAACCGTCTCAAGCCGAAAAATTTGAGCGTATTTTCAATATTTTTGACGGAACTGCCGAACAAGCTTTGCAACAGGCACGAAACCTTTGGAAAACTTATAAAGAATCCGGTTTCGATGTAAAATATTGGCAACAGGACGAACGCGGTGTTTGGCAACTGAAAGCTTAAACGTGCTACCGAATTAAAGCCGCAATTTGTTCCGCTAATTTTTCGATTTCAGACAACTGCGCTTCACTTAATGCCGACTTGAGCGAAATATTTGGCTCAATAAATGTGCAATTTTTAAGTTTTGCCAATTCTTCACGCATTTGCTTACCCGCCATCGGTGCCCAAGTTCCGTTATCTAGGGTTGCAATGATGCGATTTTGTAAGTTATGTGCCGTCATATCGTGGAGCAAATTTTCCATATTAACAAATATGCCGGCATTATACGTCACTGCGGCAAAAACCAGATGGCTGTAATGAAAAGCCTCGGCAATAATATATGATGCGTGGGTTTGCGAAACATCAAACATTTTGATATTTTTAACGCCTTTATCAGCCAATTTGCTTGCCAGAATTTCAACGGCATTTTGTGTATTACCATAAATTGAACCATAGGCAATAACCACGCCCTTTTCTTCCGGCTCATAGGTTGACCATTTGGTATATTTTTCAATAAACCAATCTAAATTTTGGCGCCAAACAAATCCATGTAACGGGCAAATGTATGCAATATCCAAAGTTCCGGCTTTAGCAAGCAATGCCTGCACTTGCGGTCCGTATTTACCCACAATGTTTGTATAGTAGCGTCGCGCCTCGTCTAAATAATCACGCTCAAAATTGACCTCATCGGCAAAGATATTGCCGTTCAGAGCTCCAAAAGTGCCAAACGCATCTGCCGAAAACAGCATTTTGTCGGTTTCATCATAAGTGACCATCACTTCCGGCCAGTGAACCATTGGCGCCATCACAAAGCGCAAAGTGTGTCTGCCGGTGTTTAAACAATCACCCTCTTTAACCAAAACATATTGTTCTTCCGGCAAATTAAGCGTAAAAAACTGCGCAATCATACGCTTGGTCTGCGCATTACACACGATTTTAGCGTTGGGATAAATTTTCAACAAATTGGCGATTTCTGCACAATGATCCGGCTCCATATGATTAACCACCACATAATCTAGCGCACGGCCGCCTAGCACAAATTGCAAATTTTCAAAAAACTGCTTGCTGACAGCAGAATCAACCGTATCGAGCAGAACCGTTTTTTCATCTTTCAGCAAGTATGAATTATACGAAATTCCTTGCGGAATCGGATAAACATTTTCAAACAAAGCCAAGCGCCGATCACTGGCACCAATCCAAGTTAAATCTGTGGTAATTTGCCTAGTATTGTACATTGTATTTCTCCTGTTGTTAATTTAGAGAAAATATAGTTTGCCTTACATAAAACGTCAATAAAAAAGATTGCGGTCTTTGAACTGTCTCAAAAAATCGAGAAATTCGCTTTACAGATAGTCTTTTTTTATCGATATTTTTGTATTTTAATAGAAGTTAAGAAATCGTCCGTTACTTATTTTTCTATTATCTAATTTTTAAGATTTTAACATATATACTTGAACTATTATAACAGCAAGGAGATAATACTATGGCAACACTGGCAACAAAGGTTTTAGGTATCGATTTTGAAAATCCGTTTATTTTGGCTTCAGCACCGCCGACGGCAAAAATAGAAAGTATTGATAAAGCATTTTCGCTCGGTTGGGGCGGCGCAGTTCTCAAGACCATTACGCCAGATGACCTGGAAATGATTGAAGCTTCTCAACGTTATGCCACTTGGAAAGTTGGTAACAAAGTTTGCGGATTTGAAAATATTGAACTCTTAAGCCATCTGACGATTCAACAATGGCTCGACGGCATTAAATTTTTAAGGCAAAAACATCCGACTAAAGTGCAAATTGCCAGCATTATGGCACCGGTTGTCAAGGAAGAATGGCAAAATTTGGTTAAAACATTCAATGCTTCAGAAGTTGATGCGTTTGAGCTGAATTTTTCTTGCCCGCATGGAATGCCGGAAAAAGGGATTGGTATGGCTATCGGTACTAACGCCGAAATTTCTGCCATGATTACAAAATGGGTAATGGAAGTGGCTCAAAAACCTGTGTTTGTCAAGCTTTCGCCGAATGTGACCAATATTGCCGAAATTGCAAAAGCAGTTGAACAAGCCGGTGCAAACGGCATTTCAGCCATCAATACCGTGCAGTCTTTGATGGGGGTTGATTTAGATACTTTTGAGCCAATGCCTAATGTGAACGGTAAAACCACTTTTGGCGGCTATTCCGGCATTTCGGTTAAGCCGATAGGTTTGCGTTGTGTGGCCCAGATTCGCCAAAACAGTAACTTGCCGATTTTAGGCATTGGCGGTATTGCCAATTGGCACGATGCGGCGGAATATATGACTGTGGGTGCAGATGTGGTGCAGGTATGT
>OMQE01000184.1 GCA_900313155.1 uncultured Rhodospirillaceae bacterium
AGGACTCGAACCTCTGCACCGTTATTCGCGGTGACGGATTAGCAATCCGCTGTATTACCACTCTACCAACGCTCCGTTTCAAGCAGTGTATTTATCTTATGTTTTTAAACGTATCAACACTTTTTTTAATTTTATGCAATTTTATTTTGTCCCCGTTGAATTAATGAAAGACAATACATATTTTTACAAACAAAAATCAAGGAGACATTCAATGGAAATTTATGTATTTACGGCACTGGTTTTGGTTTATGTGGTTACAGCATTTTTGGTTGATAAAATAATTGTTCGGCGCATTTGGACTTTGGCTTTTATCGGTGCCTCAATATTAACAGGCATATCATTGGCTTGCTTGCGTTTTTATCATCAGGAAGTATTGCTTGATGCCGGTAATATCAATTGGTATTATATGATTTACCTTTTCGGCTCGGTAGCAGCCATCATTGGTTTAATCAATCTTTGGATATATCGCAAACCATTGTGGCAAATTATGCGTCCGCAACCGCAAAATCACGAAAGCGTAAATTTACCGAAAGAATAGTTGCGAAAATCTTTTTTTAGTGTATGCTCTCCCTATGTTATGGAGAAAAATATGCTACGTCTGAATAATTTGCAACAACCGCTCAACGCCTCGGCCGAAGATGTTAAAAAAGCACTGGCAACGCGCTTGAGATGTTCTGTGAATGATTTATACAATTTTAAAATTGTAAAAAAATCGGTTGATGCTCGGCGAAAAAATAATGTGCATTTTGTATATAGTGTCGATTTTGACCTCGCCTCTTCATATCCGGCAGATAAAGATATTGAGCTTTTGCCACCGACAGAAATTCTGCATTTCAATATCAAAAATGACGGCGCACGTCCGGTGGTGGTTGGTAGCGGGCCGGCCGGAATGTTCGCTGCACTTGCTCTTGCTGAAGCCGGTTTGCAACCCATTGTTTTGGAACGCGGTGATGATGTAGATACGCGCCAACAAAAAGTAAATTCTTTTTGGAAAGGCGGTGCGCTTGATGCCGAATCGAACGTGCAATTCGGTGAAGGCGGTGCCGGTACTTTTTCTGACGGTAAGCTGATGACCGGTATCAAAAAAGATAAGTTCACGCAAAAGGTGATGCAAGAATTTTATACCGCCGGTGCGCCTGAAGAAATTTTGTATTTGGCCAAACCGCATATCGGCACCGATAAACTGCGCCAAGTTGTGCGCAATATGCGGCAAAAAATTATAGGCTTAGGCGGTGAATATCGTTTTGGGCATAAATTGGAACAGCTCATTATTAAAAACGAGCAACTGCACGGCATTGTGGTAAAGCATGGCGCTGAACAATATGAACTAGAAACAACAAAGCTGTTCTTGGCTATTGGGCATAGCGCACGCGATACTTTTGAAATGCTACTCCATTCCGGTGTGTATATGGAACAAAAACCATTTGCCGTTGGAGCTCGCATTGAGCATCTTCAAACAATGGTTAATTTAGCGCAATATGGTAACGAAGCGGCAAACAGTCCTTATTTGGGAGCGGCAGACTATAAATTAGCCGTGCATTTACCAAACGGACGAACCGCTTATACGTTCTGTATGTGTCCGGGGGGAACGGTGGTTGCCGCCGCTTCGGAACACGGACGCTTGGTGACGAATGGTATGAGTGAATTTGCACGCAATAAAGTTAATGCCAATGCCGCTCTTTTGGTAGGTGTTGATAAGCGCGATTTTGGGAGTGATGAGGTTTTAGCCGGTATGTATTTTCAGCGAAGGTTAGAAGAACAGGCTTTCCGAATTGGAGGTGAAAATTATGCGGCACCGGCACAACTGGTGGGAGATTTTTTGCAATTTCGCCCGAGTCGGCATGGCGGAGATGTGGCGCCGTCATATTTGCCAAATGTGACATGGACAGATTTAGCCCGAGTTTTGCCGCAGCAAATTGCCGATACAATGCGGACAGGTATTGTGGAAATGGGTAAAAAATTGCGCGGATTTGACCATCATGATGCTGTTTTAACAGGTGTTGAAACACGTTCATCATCACCGGTGAGAATTGTGAGAGATAAAACAATGCAGAGCAATATTCGCGGTGTTTTTCCGTGTGGTGAAGGAGCCGGATATGCCGGTGGCATCACCTCCTCTGCCGCCGATGCACTCAAGGTGGTATTCAGCCTGAATTATTAACAACTTTTCCACAATATTATGCACAGGGTTATACACAGGGTTATCTACAACATGAATAATGTTGATTTTCATATCATCAGTCGTTACCTCAAATAGAGGTGTTGGTGTTTGCATTTACATACTTTATTCTGTAAAAAACTACTTTATCTCTGTCTTTCATTAGAAAAAACGTTTCGTATATCTAAATCTATGCAAAAAATTTTACTGGACAAGTGTTGTTTTCTACACTACCATTTTATCAGAAATGCGAAAAAGGCATTTTGAGGGCGTCGAAAACCCTATTCATTAAACTAGATAGTCGTGTGAGCATATACGACTTAAATATATATGTCGACTTCTGTCTCGGACGGATGTCGGCTAAATAAGGCTATGCGGCCAAATAAGCCGAGCCGATTTTTTATCTAGTTTAATGACGGTTTTCGAACATCCGCCCGCTACAAAACAGCGGGTATTTTTTTTGGACTTATAACAAGGATGTGAGAAAATGAAAAAGATTTTGTTTTTGTATGGATTATTTATATCGATAATGCTTAATACATCAGCTCATGCATTGCCATGTGTTTTGCCTGATGGTACTGTTTGGGGACAGGTTATTAAGAGCCATCTTAGCGGTAATGCTTCAGGTTACGTTGCAGAGAGTTACGTTGAGGGACATAAGGAGAGTAAAGTGGGACAAACCCCAGACGGAATAAATATACGTTGTAATTATAATACAGGTAAATTCTTTTTACAAAATGATCCACAAACAGCGCTTTCTATCGAACAGGTATCCAACTACCTTGGAATAGAAAAGAATGATGAAGAATACGAACATGGACTTGCAGTAGCTAAACTTATAGCCGATACAGAGAAAAGTAATGCGGAAAAAGAAGCTAAAAAAGCGAAGGAATATAATGAAAGATGCACTTTACCAGACGGCAGTTATTTGTTAGGAGGGGAGAGGCGCACAGTAGGTCCTAGAGCAGAGGTAGTTTGTTCTAATGGTAAGTTAGGCTACGTAAATATTGGAGAAAGGATAGCTAAAAAAATTTCTCCAGAGGAAGCGTGTCAGTATATGCCGGAATATTGTCCTGAACAACAATCTCAGCCTGAACCACAACAGCAACCAGTTACAGCCACTTCAACAGAGCCTGCGCAGACAACGTCGTCTGATGCCGGAAAAGCAGAACAACCACAATCTGTAGTAACCACTTCAACAGAAACGACACCATCAGGTTCATCTGCAACTACTTCAACCGGAACGACGCCATCAGACTCTACTGCAACTACTTCCACAGGAACGACGCCATCAGGTTCATCTGCAACTACTTCCACAGAAACGACGCCATCGGGTTCATCTGCAACTACTTCAACAGAAACGACGCCATCGGGTTCATCTGCAACTACTTCAACAGAAACGACGCCATCAGGTTC
>OMQE01000159.1 GCA_900313155.1 uncultured Rhodospirillaceae bacterium
ACACGGCGTGTTTTTGACGGTTGATATGTTCTTTTTGTTGCCATAACTAAATCCTTTTGCGCGTCTATTTAATCACAGGTTTTTATAAAACGCAACCTTTTTATTTAGATTTTACAAGCCCCAATTTTTTTAGTGCTTCTAACATCAAATAATACACGAAAACCGCGACAAAAAATTGCCACAACGGTAAAAATAAATGATTCACAGCTTTCATTTTTTATTTTTCCCTGATTTCTGCGGTTTATTATACTACAAAGTATGTATTTGTCAAGTGTTTTTTGGGCTTTATTTCTTGACCCAGGGGACAAAATTTTGCTATGCTTTATATGCTAAAAAACAGGGGAATTCTGGTATGTCTGAAAATATTGAAACCAACGAAACAATTGAAGTAAAAGTTCCACAATCTTCATTGGAACATGAAATGCGAACAAGCTTCTTAGATTACGCTATGTCGGTTATTGTTGACCGTGCGTTGCCGGATGTTCGTGACGGCTGTAAACCGGTGCATCGCCGTATTTTGTATGTTATGAACGATGTCGCGCCGGCGACCAAGGCAACGGTTAAATCGGCACGTATTGTCGGTGATGTTATGGGTAAATATCACCCGCACGGCGATAGTTCTATTTATGAAGCCATGGTGCGTATGGCTCAACCGTTTTCAATGCGCTTAACGTTGGTAGACGGGCAAGGTAACTTCGGGTCGATGGACGGTGACGGTGCCGCCGCAATGCGTTATACTGAAGCACGCTTGGCCAAAGTGGCAACCTGTTTGACCGACAATTTGGACGAAGATACAGTTGACTTTATGCCGAACTATGATGAATCGTTGCAAGAACCGACTGTTTTGCCGGCGCGTTTTCCGAATTTGCTGGTAAATGGCGGTAACGGTATTGCCGTTGGTATGGCAACTAATATTCCGCCGCACAATTTAGGTGAAGTAATTGATGCTTGTTGTGCCTATATTGATAATCCGGAAATTTCTATTGAAGATTTAATTAAAATCGTTCCGGGACCGGATTTTCCGACCGGTGGGTTGATTTTGGGTTACGGCGGGGCGCGTCAGGCATATTTGACCGGTCGCGGTTCGGTAATGATGCGTTCTAAATGCTCTATTGAAGAAATCCGCAAAGATAAAGAAGCAATTATCGTGCATGAAGTGCCTTATCAGGTTAATAAAGCCAATTTGGTGGCTCATATTGCCGAATTGGTGAAAGATAAGCGTATTGAGGGAATTTCCGATATCCGTGATGAGTCGGATCGTCAAGGTGTGCGTATTGTTATTGAAATTAAGCGCGACTTCCAAGCCGAAGTGATTTTGAACCAGCTTTACAAATACACCGAGTTGCAAACCAGTTTCGGAATGAATATGCTCGCCATTAACGGCGGACGTCCGATGATGATGAACTTGCGTGATATTATTTCAACCTTTATCGAATTTCGTGAAGATGTTATCCGTCGTCGCACGGTATATCGTCTGAACAAGGCTCGTGACAGAGCGCATGTATTGGTAGGTTTGGCAATAGCGGTTGAAAATTTGGATCCGGTGATTGAGTTGATTAAAACAGCACCAACACCGCAAGATGCACGTGACCGCTTAACGGAAAAACCATGGCCGGCAGGGACCATTGCCTCTTGGGTGGATTTGATTGATGAACCGGATCATAAGGTTGAAAACGGCATGTATCAACTTTCCGAAGACCAAGCAAAAGCCATTTTGGATTTGAAATTGCAACGTTTAACCGGTTTGGAACGCGATAAAATTCATGATGAATTGGTGGCTTTGGGAGATGACATTAAGGAATATCTGTCGATTTTATCGAGCCGTGAAAAACTTTATGGGATTATGCGTGATGAGTTGGTGGCAGTTAAAGATGAATATGCCACTCCGCGTTTGACCTCTATTGAAGATATTGAGTTTAACCAAGATATCGAATCGCTGATTCAGCGTGAAGAAATGGTGGTTACCGTTACCGAAGAAGGGTATATTAAACGCGTGCCGCTTAATGCCTATAAGGCGCAAAAACGCGGCGGTAAAGGAAAGTCAGGGATGACCACCAAAGAAGAAGATTTTGTGACACGTTTGTTTGTGGCCAGTACACATACGCCGGTGTTGTTCTTCTCCAGCCGCGGTATTGTGTATAAGATGAAGGTTTATAAACTGCCGCTTGGGTCACCAACATCTAAAGGAAAGCCGTTTATTAACCT
>OMQE01000189.1 GCA_900313155.1 uncultured Rhodospirillaceae bacterium
AAAGAGATTATGAGTATGCCAAACAACGAAAGCCGTTACCATGCAATCAAGAAGCACATTGTTTCCAAGTTCGAAACGGGCGAGGTGACGCCGGCTTGCGCCGCATGGGTGGTGCTGAACTGTATGAATTGTGCCTCAAAGGTAACTGAGGGGATTCGTAAATTTGAACGTCGAGTGATAGATAAAATTATCCGTAGTGAGATGTTCAGCAAAATGATGAATCACTCATACGATATAATCTGATAAAAAAAGCAGAGGGATATTTACTCTCTGCTTTTTTTGTTGCATAGGCTGTTTTTTTCAATTGATTTCTAAAAGATTAGGCTATATATTATCTGCTAATATGAGAGAGAAAATGATGAAAAAAATTAAGATAATAAGTTTTGTTGTGACTGGTAATCTGTTATTGAGCTCTGCCGTGTTGGCTAATGAAAGTGACAGTGATTCGGCTTTAGAAAGCTATAATCGCACGATGTATAACATCAACACCACGCTTGATGATTATATTATGAAACCGTTGGCTAAGGGATATCGGGCAATTACCACACCGTTTATTCGCGAAAGGGTGAGTAATTTCTTTTCCAATATGCGTGAACCGGCAACTGCGATAAATCACACTTTGCAAGGTGATTTTTCTGAAAGCGGAAGCTCGGTCGGTCGATTCGCCGTAAACACGACATTAGGGCTTTTAGGTATGTTTGATGTGGCGAGCGGCTGGGGGTTAAAAAAGAACAAAACCGGCTTAGATGAGACGTTAGCCAAGTGGTGCGTGCCAGACGGTCCGTTTATTGTGTTGCCGCTTTTAGGGCCTTCAACCCCGCGTAATGCCATAGGTCAAGCAGGAGATGCCGCAGCTGATCCGCTGGCTTGGGGCGATTATTATGCAACGTTTGGAAAAGATTGGCAACGTTATAGCTTCTATTATGGTTTATCGGCTCTTGGGTTTGTAAGTTTAAGAGAAAAAAAATTGGAACTTTTGGATGATTTAACTTCTTCTTCGGTTGATGCTTATGGAACAATTAAGTCTGCGTTTATTCAAAATCGGCTAAAATTAAATGTGTGTGCCGATAAAGACGCGCAAGATGCTCCGGCAAGCTACGATTTTGACTTTGATGATGAAGAAGACTATTAAGAAGGAAAGGGTGAAAAATGAAAAAATTATTAGCTTTGGTGTTTTCGGGATTGTTAGCATGGAGTGCAACGGCAGAAGCGGCTATTGATGCCAACAAAGCAGAAGCCTTTGTAAAAAACTTAACACAGGAAGGTATTGAACAACTGATAAATTCTAATGTTTCGGCAGCCGAAAAAAAAGCACGTTTTACTAAGCTTTTTAACGAAGATTTAGATTTAGATTTTATCGGTAAGTTTGTTTTAGGACGCTATTGGCGCACAGCCACTCCAAAACAACGTGCAGACTTTATTGATGTTTATCGCAAACTGAACATTCAAACTTGGTCGGCTCGTTTTGATGAATTTAAGGGCAAACATTTTGAATTTTTGGGAACGGAAACCTCAAAATCGGCAGACCAGATTTTTGTAAATACGCAAGTGCCGATGCCGGAAGGTGCGCCTGCTTCGGTAAAATGGCGGGTTAAAGATACCAACGGCAAGTTGCGCGTTGTTGATATCATTATTGAAAATGTGAGCTTGGCGCAAACAGCTCGGAGCGAATATACCGGATATATTCAGAAATCTAACAACTGTATCGAATGTTTAATTGCAGATTTGAAAGCAAAACTGAAATAGGGAGGTAGTCACTGTAAACAGATGATTGTTGACGGTAATAACCAAAAACAGCGCAATATTTTAATCAATAAATGTTTTTACCAAACAACGGTCAAACTGATGCATTTTTTTGCTCTAAAAAACAGCGGTGATTATGCCAACAAAACCATTGAAGCCATTGGTGCTTATCATGATATTGTCCAAAAACGCAAACGTTCAAACAGTTTTGATGAAGATTTTAATCAGGCGTTTGATACCATAGAAACAGCTATTAAAGGGCTGGCTAATAAAGTATTCTATATATATGGTTCCGATAGTTTTGACCATGCGTATAATTCTTTTCGAAATTATAACTATGTGCAAACGGTGCGTAATCAGTTGCATAAAAAAAGCGAAAAATAATACGCCGACATAATATTTAAATCAGGCAAAATTTTAAGGCAATGTCCCTGATGCCACTTATGGTTTTTGTCGTGATAAATTTTGTATTCAGACATATAAAATTTGCAACAAAAAACTCTCGCGCGAACCACCAAAATAGGTAATTCATCGCGAGAGCTAAAGTATTTTATCTTCAGAAGAACTTCTTTTCAGTTGTTCCCTTCAGATAGCTTTCGAATGTCTCCTTCTTCGGGTCGAAACCGCCACCAAGGAACATCTTATAGTCATCAATCATCGCCCAGATGCCACGGTCATAGTCTTCTGCAGAGAACGACGCACGAGCAAAGATGTCTGACAAGATAATGTTCTCGACTGCTTCTTTGTGGTCAATACCATAGAGCAGTTCCTGATAGTTGGGCCACCCCATGTTTGAGTAATTCACGATTAAATCGCGGAACATTTCCCAATCAGCCTCTGCCACGCCTGGCATAAGGTAACGCTCGGGGCGCTCGCTTGTGGTCTTGCCATCAAACGTGATGGTATCCTTATACAAAGGACCAAGACTGGCAGCGATGTAACCCATAGCGATTTCTGAACCAACTTGCGCCTCGGGTATCACATACCTGTTATACGAGTACCATACCGGGCAGTGAGCCAAAACCAAGTTGATTCTCACCTCGGAGAACTTTTCCTGGCGCAGTTGCCACATCCACTCGGCAAGCAGGCGCTTGTCGTAGTAGGGGTTGCCGCTAACCATAACAAAAGTCACCTCATTAAGCCCCTTGCTCTTGGCAAATTCGTAGAGCTCAACAAGGTTGCCCTCGGTGTCGTCGTCCTCACATGTGGTATAGTTCTCATATAC
>OMQE01000078.1 GCA_900313155.1 uncultured Rhodospirillaceae bacterium
GCATTATCCGAATACATAATGTCAACCAATTTTTTGGCATAAATCAAGTTCGGATCCGGATGCAAACCGCCGAAATCTTCCATCGGGACGGCATTCATTACCGAGCCTTTCGGCGCGCCTAAAATTTCTTCAAAAATTTTCTGTGCATAAGGACCGGTTACCGCATTAAAAGCATCAAACACAAAACGAAAACCGCCGGCAAACAGCTTCCGGATAGCATCAAAATCAAAAATTTCTTCCATCATTTTAACATAAGGCGTTAAGTAATCTATCACCTCAATTTCCATATTGCCCAGTTTTTGAGTTCCGAGCTTGCTTAAATCTACATCAGGAACGTCCAAAATTTTGTATTCTTTGATATTTTTGCTGTTTTCATAAATTTTATCGCTCACCGCGGTCGGGCATTGCCCACCGGTTGCTGTGGCATATTTGATGCCAAAGTCACCATCTTTTCCCCCCGGATTGTGGGACGCTGTCAGCACAAAACCACCATCTGCCTTGTTATCCAGCAAAACTCTTGATGATGTTGGTGTTGAAATTAACCCGTTCTGACCAACAATTATTTTTTTCATACCGTTAGCGGCAGCCATTTTCATAATTTTTTGAATAGCAATTTTGTTATAGTAGCGTCCGTCACCCCCCAACACAAACGTTTTCCCTTCAACGCCGCCGATGGTATCAAAAATACTTTGGACAAAGTTTTCGACATAGTTCGGTTGTTCAACAATTTTAGATTTTTTCCTAATGCCGGCCGTTCCCATTTTTTGGTCTAGATACGGTGTTGTTTGAACGATTTTCAGCATATCATACCCCTTTCTAAAAAATAATTCTTATAGATATATATGTATCATTAAAAAGATTATAAGGTAAAGTTTTTTATTTCATCTGGGCACATTTATTTTCATTGACTTGAATTTACATTATGAATATATTTTTTCTGAAAAAATTATAATTTTAATATTATTAAATAGGAGGATCCGGTCAAGTAAGCCTCGATAAACATTCCGGTTTTATTATGAAGAAAGATATTATTCGCGACTTTGTCGAAGTTCTGTTCTTTTTCGGAGCTGACTATAAACAAAGATTCAAAAAGCAATTTGTTTGCAAGATTTTTACCATTATTGCACTGATTGGCTTAACAGTAGTCTTTGCAACATTATCGGTGCACTACGGAATCCCCGATTTCAGATTAAATGATGAAATTGATTGGATATCTGTGATTGAGCTGGCAGGCGTAATTACTTTGATTGCTCTGATCGCCGGTGTATTGACTATGTTTCTTTCCGGTGGGCTGATTTTAATGCCTCCAATGATGATGTGGTTTTATATCAGCGACAAATATGGTAGTAAACAACATATTATCAATGTATTTTTGTTTGCGCTATGTGCGGCATTTATGTTTTTTAGTGTGAACTTGATAAATATTTTCGAGTATTTATCCGGTGAAACATATCGCAACACGGTCAATAATTGGGGCAAATTTACAGAAGCGCTCTTTAGCTTGATTGTGATGTTCAGCACCGTTGGCATATTCAGCTGGCTGAGCGGAATTTCCGAGGCATGGACATACGCCGTGAAAGAAATGATTGACTTTGAAAAAGTTAATTCGAAAAAAACAAAAAATTCGAAGAAGCGAAAAACAGCAAAAAAACTAAAAAAGCATAAAGTTAAATCTTAAAAAATATGTGCTTATGAAAACTGAAATAATGTTTGCAGATGTGCGTCCGTATATCATGATATGGACTTATTTGATTGTTGCATTTTTGTTGGTAATGCTGTGTTATTTTTGGCGTTTTAAGAAACAACATCCCGAAGTTTTTCAACCCGACACAACGGCTGATGATAAACAATGGTTGCACCACAAAAATGAACTGCGACGCCAGTATTACAACCAATCTATGCTGTCGATATCCGTCGTTTTTGTGTGGATGATCGGCATGGTTGTAATTTGTTTTGGTTTTGATGGTTCAGCAATAACTAATCAAGGCTGGTTACTTTTATGCTTTGCATTCGTTGCCATTTTATGGGTACTGTCCATGATGCAACAAAAAATCAAAAAGTAAATTTTTTATCCAAAATCCCTCGCCGTCGTAGCAGACCGCAAGGGATTTTTTTTGAAACATAATCTGCATTCTTTGGTTTAATTTAAAAAATCCCCCTCAAAAGATTTTTCTTTTAAGGGGGCTAACTTCTCTCTTTATAATAAAGTTTATCTTAGGAAAAGTTTTATTTCAGTAGATTTAGTCAACCTTTTTGGCTTCTATGCGCATAGCGTAGAAAGAACGCCATACAAAAATCAAGCCAATCACGAAAAATGCCACGCCAATACCGGTTGCCAACTTTTCGTTTTGTTCAGCTACTTTAACTGCCATTTCTGCCGCAAGCAAACCAAACAAGGTTGTAAACTTAATAATCGGGTTCAAGGCTACCGAAGCCGTATCTTTATACGGATCACCAACCGTATCGCCCACCACCGAGGCGGCGTGCAATTCCGAACCTTTTTCATTCAAATCAACTTCAACCACTTTTTTAGCATTATCCCAAGCACCACCGGCATTAGCCATATACAGCGCCTGATACAAACCAAAGATGGCAATTGAAATCAGATAGCTGGCGAATAATTCCGGCCCGAAGAAAGCAAAGGCAATCGCAAATGAGAAAATTACCACAAAGATATTGAACATACCTTTTTGTGCATATTGCGTACAAATTTTCACCACTGTCTTCGAATCTTCAACCGAAGCGGCTTTATTCGTATCGAGCTTGATGTGTTCTTTAATATAGTTCACTGCACGATAGGCACCGGTTGAAACGGCTTGAATAGATGCACCGGAGAACCAATAAATTACCGCACCACCCAAGAGCAAACCGATTAACACACGAGCATCAATCAAGTTCAATTCCAATTGCAACAGCAAAATAATCGAGAAAATCATGGTTGTTGCACCAATAACTGCTGTTCCGATTAGTACCGGTTTAGAAGTTGCCTTAAAGGTATTTCCGGCCGAATCGTTAGCTTCGAGCAAGTGTTTGCCGTGTTCAAAATCCGGATTAAAGCCGTAGTTGTCCTTAATCTCTTTCTTGATACCTTTTTGGCTTTCAATTTGCGAAAGTTCAAACACCGATTGAGCATTATCGGTCACCGGACCATAGCTGTCAACAGCAATAGTCACAGGGCCCATGCCAAGCATGCCAAATGCCACCAAACCGAAAGCAAACACTGTCGGATAAATCATGATTTCACCCAACTCGCCGCGAGAAGTGATATATGCAACACCCATCAGGCCTGCCATAACCACACCTTGCCAAAAGCCCGAGAAGTTACCCGAAACAATACCCGACAAAATGTTAAGAGAAGCACCGGCTTCGCGGCTGGCATTCACCACCTCTTGAACGTGTTGAGATTTAGACGAGGTAAAGATTTTGGTAAATTCCGGAATAATTGCCGCGGCCAAAGTTCCGCAACTGATAATTACCGACAATTTCCACCACATGTTGTAGCCAAATTGAGATGCCGGCAACATCAAATAAGACACACCAAAAGTAACGGCAATTGAAATGATTGACGTCAGCCAAATCAGGCTGGTTAAAGGCTTTTCAAAATCAAACTCATCTTTTTTGCCGTAAATCATTTTAGCAATGAAGCCGTTAATGGCATAAGAGAACATTGATGTAATAATCATCAAAATGCGCATTGCAAAAATCCACGTAATCAAGCGGGCTTGCAATTCAGGCGCATGAACATACTCTGCCAAAGCGCCGTCCGGTGTAAAGTGCATACCGGCTGCCAAAACAATAAAGCTGATGAGCGCTACACCGGTTACGCCATAGGTTTCAAAACCATCGGCTGTCGGTCCGCACGAATCGCCGGCATTATCACCGGTACAATCAGCAATAACCCCCGGATTACGTGCATCATCTTCATCAATTTTGAAAATAATTTTCATCAAATCGGCGCCGATATCGGCAATTTTGGTAAAGATACCGCCGCAAATACGCAATGCCGAAGCGCCAAGAGATTCACCAATTGCAAAACCAATAAAGCAAGCACCGGCAGTTTCGCGGTCAACAAACACCAAAATAAACAGCATCACCAACAATTCAACGCAAATCAGTAACACCCCGATAGACATACCTGAACGCAGTGGCAAATCCATCACCGGATATGCTTTACCTTTCAATGAAGCAAATGATGTGCGAGAGTTGGCATAAGTGTTGATGCGCATACCGAACCAAGCCACAATGAACGAACCTAAAATACCCAGCACCGACCAAAGCAAAATGTAGGCAACTTTGCTCCACGGCGTGTTGTTCAAACCGGCGAAGTAATAAACAATACAAGCACCAATAAACAATTCCAACACAAACAACAACTTTGCCTGTTGCTTCATATATGTGGTGCAAGTGGCATAAATTGTTTCAGAAACTTTCAACATGGATTCATGTGCCGGCAAGCGTTTAATACTGAAAAATTCGCCCAAACCAAAGCACATACCCAACAAGCAAATCACCATGCCGCCAATAAGCAATTCGCTACCGGTTACGCTGTAGCCGAAAACGCTATACGTTGCCTGAGAAAGCGACGGAATGAGAAGATCAAGCTCCGAGGCAGAAGCGCCGTTCACAACAGCGAACATTGCCGCAACGGAAGCAAGAACAATTTTGCATATTTTTGTTTTGCTGATAAACATCATTCTTTCCTTTATAAAAATTAAAACGGTGGCCATCATAAGTTCTCCCTTACTGACCGGCTGGTAGCATATTAAAACATATTTATTAAGAATGCACTATAATTTTATATTTTTTTATTTTTCGGGGATAATCCCTCTTATTCCGCTGGTTTGGCATCCATATAAATGTGTCCGTATCTGTCGGTTAAATTGATGTTGCACCATTTTTGATTAAAAAAGCTCAGCATCAACGGCATTCCGAATGGTGTTTACTGATTAACATCTGCGCCATATTCGAGCAGCATTTTTTCAGCACGTTTCATTTGATGGGTAAAACGTTTTTCCAGTTGTTCTTGCGGTATCATTCAAACTTGGCCGGTGCGGAAAGAACTTTTAGAGGTTGCGCGTCTTCTTGCGGACCATCGTCAATTTCCAAAGCTTGTATTGGCCAAGACAAACCGAAAAATACCATCACCAACCCACAAAATTTTAGCATTTTGCCCTACTGAACATAAATCAGCGCATCAAACTGCAAATTTCTGCCTTACACTGCGTCAACCCGATTTTTTTCTCTGAACTCGTCACAACAATTTCGTTCATGGCGGCAGCGTGTTTTTTCAGTTCTTCTAAAACATTTTGTTGCGTTTTTTGCAATTCTTCGGCAGAAATTTTATCTATTTTAGTCAAAATAACCTGATACACCACCGCGGACTCATTTAAAAGCTTCATAATTTCCAAATCTTCGGCTTTTATCCCGTGACGCGAATCAATAAGCAAAAACACACGGCGCAAATTTGGGCGACCGCGCAAATAGTCTTTCAGCACTTTTTGCCATTGTTTAACCAGTTTTTCCGGCGCTTGGGCATAGCCATACCCAGGTAAATCCACCAAATATAACTTATTATCAAAATTGAAAAAATTGAGCTGTTGGGTGCGCCCCGGCGTGGCAGAAGTTTTCGCCAATTTTTTTTGATTAAACAAGGCATTTATCAGGCTCGATTTGCCCACATTTGAACGACCGGCAAAAGCCACTTCATCTAAATCGGCCTCCGGAAGCTGCACCAACTGCGCCACGCTGAGCATAAAATCGCACGGGCGCAAAAATTGCGCTTCAGCAGCGGCAAGCTGTTCGGCAGTCCACTTTTCAGCCATCTATTTTACTCCGTTCTTATACATAATCACCCGTTGTTGAATCATAGACAGTATATTGCTCAATGTCCAA
>OMQE01000154.1 GCA_900313155.1 uncultured Rhodospirillaceae bacterium
ATTTTGAAAGCGGCACAAGGTGAATCGGCTGTAAAATCGGTAATGAACTTGGAAGGCTTCAGTATTATGGCCGGTCAGGGCGAAAACGTCGGCTTTGGCGTTTTGGGGCTCAAAAACTGGAGCGAACGTAAAGACGATAAGGACTATTCAACAAATATTTTACAACGTTTGCAAGCCATTATGGCAACGTATTCGGAAGCTAAAATCCAGCTCTTTGAGTTGCCGGCCATTCCGGGGCTAGGCTCGACCAACGCCATGGATTTCAAAATTCAATCTGTTGAATCGACGGATATGAACGAGCTGGAAACGGTGGTCAACAACTTTACGCGTGCCGCTATGGGGTTACCGCAAATTATGTTAGCCTACTCGACATACAACGCACAGACTCCGCATGCTTATATTGAAATTGACCGCGAAAAAGCCGAATCTATCGGCGTGCCAATTGGAACAATTTATTCATCGTTGCAGACTTATGTAGGTTCAAGTTATATCAACGATATTAACATTGGAACGCAAGTTAATAAGGTGAAAATTCAGGCCGACTGGAAATATCGTAAAGACCTTAGCAGTTTGGATAAGATTTATGTGCCAAGCAGCAAAGGGACGATGGTGCCGTTAGGAAGTTTAATCAGAATAAAAACGGTGTTATTGCCACGTGGTATTGAGCGCTACAATCAATATCCGAGTGCGACAGTCAATGCCTTAGCCGCTGCCGGATTTAGTACCGGTGAAGCCATGCAGGCATTGGAAGATTTAGCCGTTAAAACGTTGCCGCACGGATATACTTATGCGTGGTCGGGCGCCAGCCTGCAGGAAAAAAATAACCAAGGACAAATTTTTTACATTATTGCATTTGCGATTTTGTTTGCCTACCTCTTTATGGTGGCCCAATATGAAAGTTGGATGATTCCGCTTTCAGTGATGCTTTCGGTAACGGGAGCAATGTTGGGAGCTTTAATCGGCTTATTTGTAACCAAGATGTCGCTTAGTATTTATGCGCAATTAGGCTTAGTATTGCTGGTTGGACTGGCGGCCAAAAACGCTATTCTGATTGTGGAATTTGCCAGCGAGGCGCACAAAAACGGGGCATCTATTTTACACGCCGCACTTTACGGAACAAAAGAACGTTTCAGAGCCGTGCTGATGACGGCAATGACTTTTATTTTAGGTGTGGCGCCGTTGGTGTGGGCAACAGGAGCTTCGGCCGGTAGCCGTGTGGCTGTGGGTGTGCCGGTGTTTTCGGGAATGATTATCGGAACAGTGGCCGGTTTGGTGCTCATTCCGTTGATGTATATTTTGGTGCAGACAATTACGGACTATAAAGCACAAGATGGAAAACATCAGAATTAAATGTGCCGAAACGGTACAAAATATATTGGAAAACAAGGTCTTTTTTGCCGAACTGAAAAATCAGTTTAGCGAAAAAGACCTGCCGTTTGCCAATATGCTGATTTTAACAAGCTTGCGATATTGGTGCGCTTTGAACGAAATTTTGCGCTGTTTCATAAAGAAAAAAATTCCCAATAAACACAGAAAGGCGCAATATGTGTTGTTGCTTGCCATTGCCGAACTGCTTGAAATGGAAACGGCGCCTTATGCGGTGATTAACGAAACGGTAAAAAATGTGCGCGCCGTCAGCGACAAATTTTTGAGCGGCATGACAAATGCCGTTTTGCGTAAAATTTCCGAAGATAAGGCATTATGGCAACAAAAAATGGCGCAAGTCAATCCTCTGCCTGATGCGTTTTTGCAAATATTGAACGGCTATGACAATGAACAGATTGAAAAAATTGCGCAAAGTGTGTTTGAACTGCCGAAACTTGATTTAACCGCTAAAGAAAATCCGCGTCTGTGGGCAGAAAAACTGAGAGCTGAACTTTTGCCGAACGGCAGTTTGCGCTTAAATGGCGCCGCTAAAATTACGGCTCTTGAAGGATATACTCAAGGAGCGTGGTGGGTGCAAGATGCCGCTGCCGCCCTGCCGGTTTTGTGCATGGGTGATGTGAAAGGTAAAAAGGTAGTTGACCTATGTGCCGCGCCGGGAGGAAAAACGGCACAACTTGTGGCACGCGGCGCGGAAGTGACGGCGCTTGATATTTCTGCTTCGCGCTTGGAAAAACTTCGCCAAAATATGAAGCGAATCGGCTTTGATAAAGTTCAGACAATTTGTGCCGATGCGCAGGAGTTTTTACAACAAACCCCAGATGAAACCTTTGATGCCGTGCTTTTAGATGCACCTTGCTCGGCAACCGGAACATTTCGTCGGCATCCGGAAGTGATACACATCAAAACAATCGAAGATGTGGCTCAACAAGCACTCATTCAGGAAAAATTGTTGAACGGATGTGCAAAAATTGTGAAAAAAGGCGGGATTATTCTTTATAGCGTTTGCTCTATTGCTAAAGCGGAAGGCGAAATGCAAATTCAGAAATTTTTGAAAAATCATCAGCATTTTAAAATCACCCCGATTGCCGATACAGATATTGCCGGTTTCGGAAACTGGGGTAACGCACTGACGGTTTTTGATGGCGAGATACGCACCATGCCTTATTGGCAAACAGATGCCTTCTTTATTTGTAAATTGCAAAGAATAATTTAATAAATTAGTGATAAAATATATTTTAAAGATGAAAAATTACCGCGCTGAAATGCGGAGATTCTGACGTTGCTTATCAGCTCTTCAGGATAACAATATAAAAAAGGAGATGGCCATGAGTTCGGCACTGATGATGTTTTTATTGTTTTTTATCTGCGGATTTGGGGCGATGTATGTTTGTTTTGCGCCGCAAGCACGAAAATATGTGCAAACGCTGGAGCTTAAGTTTTATATGTTGCCGGTGATATATGTGTGGCTGTTTTTTGCTTTAGGAAGCATTGGCGCATATTGGGTACTGAATAACAATGATTTTATTGAGCCTTTAACCTTGTGGCGTGTGTTGTTGCCATTGGGTTTGGCAATAATTATTTATGTCGTTTCGTTGGTGGAAGGCGGTATTATATTTGGGCTTGCGGTGTGCGGCGCCGTGGCTGTTTTGGTGTGGGCGCAACCGGTGGGACAAGGTTCGCCGGTTCCTGATTTGCCAATTTGGAGCATCAGACTCGGCACCATAATTTTGGGTAGCATATTTTGCCTGTATTATAAGATAATGAATAGCACAACGCAGGCTTTTGTTATTCCGTTGTTAGCAATTTTGTTCGGTATTGGCGTGCTTGGCGCCTTAGGAGCGGCGCCGATGTTTTGCGCCATTGCCGGTGCGGTGCTGATGGGAACGTTAACGGCTTATTTGGGGATCAACTATTTCGGACCGAAAATTGATTTGGACAGTGGCGCTTGCACGGTGATTGCCTTTTTGACTTTCAGTTTGTTAATGCTGAACTTCGGCGAATTCGGTTTTGTGCCGTGTGCCACTTTTACCATGATTTTTTGGGTAGAATTGGCATCGGCATTGTGGCATAAATATATGGTTACTCACGCCGGAACTTTGATGGAAAACAGCAACTATTATTTGGCTGCAACCAAATATTCGCACAATGTTTTGGCGCTCAATATTTTCAAGATTTGCGGCATTTGCGTGTTTTTAGGGTGGTTCCAATTGTTTGCCGCCAATACCTTTTCTTTGCCGTTGTTGGCATTTTTGATTATATTGTGGCTTAACAATTCTTTTGGCAAAAGCGATATTGGCGAGCCTAAAAATCTTAAAGAAATCAATCGGGCGTTTGTGGCAGACCTCAAACAAAATATTGAAGATGCCAAAGAAGCGCTGAATATACAAAAAAAGGATAAATAAATGACTTTGGGCGGACTATTCAAATCGGCGCCGGCAAGCAACCCGTTGGAGGGGCTGTTCCGGATAACGGTGGTGGCTTTTGAGGACAAATGTAATCTCAATTGCGGTCTGCGTTTTGCCGAACTTTTGAAGCAAAACCGGCTGTTTGACGTTAACTTTTTCAGCGAACCTTTTTCTAAAAGTTTTTTGAATTTACAAGGGCGGAATTTTTTTGATTTTATTGATCGAGGTAACAAAATATTGAGTAGCACACGCTCTGATATTTTGGTTTGGGGATATGAAGAAGACGGTAAAATCAGGCTGAATTTTCAGGTCAAGGAGCAATATACCATTCCAAGCAGGTTACCGTTTTCGCTTTTAGACAGTTTGTTCGTGCCTTTAAGCTATTTTTCCAATCCGGAAAATTTTGCCGAATCTGTTTTAATGTTGATTTTTGGAATAATTATTGCAACCATCAAACCGGTAACCGAAGAACAAAAATTACATCAACCGAAAATTCTGCGGGAAATTATCGGCATTTTGGCGCAAGACAACGCACCCAAAGATATGGGGCGGGAATTTTTGCCATATATGATGAATATGCTCGGCAAAATTTATCTGTCGGACAGAGCAGAAAATTTGAGTGCGCAAGATATTGAAATTATCCAAAATTTATTTACCAAAGCACTTGATAACAGGCAATATATGAGGTTGCCGATTTATTACGGTTGCATATACAGCAACATGGCGCAGCTTTATGAAACAGCGCATGAGGCCTCTAAAGCCGAAAGTTTTGAGTATTTAAAACTGGCAATTGCGGGATATCAGGAAGCGCATAAATACTTAAACCGCAATTATCCTTACGATTATGGCTTGATTGCGTATCATCTGGCATTATTGCATTTTGAGCTGTGGAAACATACGCTTGATTTGCAGGCTTTGCGCGACGCGGTTTCGCAATTAAGAGAAACGGAAAAGGTGTATTCGCTGGCGCAATTTCCGCAGTCGTGGTGCCACATTGAGGGGTTGCTCGGATATTATTTATCATCACTCGGATTAAGCACCAAAAGCGCGACGATTATGCAATTGGCAATTGATTGCTACAAAAATCAGCAAAAAGTTTTTGAGCAATATACGTATCCGCAAGAGTGGGCAAAAATTCAGGAAAGAATTGGTAAAATTTATTACTTGCTCGGCAAAAGTGACCAAGATGAAAAATTGATGCTTGAAGCCAAAAATTATTATACTTCGGCAATTGAAATATATAGCAATTTGAATATGAAACACGCCGTTGCCGAGGCCAAAATTGTGCTCGGCAAAGTTCTTGATTATATCGGTTAGGTTGATTTTGCGCTGTTGACGGCATATTTTTTTAAACGTCAAAAAATATGTGTGAAGGAGAATAATATGCTCAAAGATAATTTGCAAAAACGGCGCTCGATTTACGGGTTAAACAATAATATGCCGGTAAGCGACGATAAACTGCAACAAATGCTTGAACAATGTTTATTAAATTGTCCGAGTGCTTTTAATGCCCAATCTTCCAGATTGGTTGTTTTGCTGGGCGAAAATCATCAAAAATATTGGCAGATGGTGAGTAATGCCCTTAAAAAAGTATCAGCACCGGAAAAGCTGGAAAACGCGTTGCAGCGTTTATCCGGTTTTGCCAAAGCTTATGGAACAGTAGTGTTTTATGAAGATACCGATGTTCTTGATGAAATGGCGAAAAAATATGCCGACTATGCCGATAAAATGGACAAATGGTTACAGCAGGAAAATGCGATGTTGCAATTTATGGTATGGCAATGTTTAGCCGAAAGCGAAATCGGGGCTTCGTTACAGCACTATGGCGATTTAGTGGAACAAGAGGCAAAGACGGCATATCACCTTCCGGAACGTTGGCAGTGGGTGGCCGAAATGCCGTTCGGTGGTATAACAGAACCGGCAGGAAATAAGGACTTTGCCCCACTTGAACAACGTTTAAAAGTGCTAAAATAATTCAGAGAAAAGACAGTTTTTCGCTTTTCTCTGAATGGTATTGAAAAAAGAAGATGACGTGCTTTTATGCCGCTTTGGAGGTTTTAGACTTTTTTTCGGTGGTTTGAGAGATAAAACCGAGTTTTTCTTCAATTTCCCAAATTACGCGCAAAGCATCAAGAGCCTGTTCGCCATTCACGCGCGGTGTGGCTTCACCATTAACACATTTAACAAAGTGAGCCAATTCTGCCTGCAACGGTTGATTGGTCGGAATAAATAACTGTTCCACACTGCCTTTTAAGCCATAGTTCATCCACTCCGGAATTTCTTCCTGATTGACGTATGGCATACGGCCTTGAGTATGAACATTGATGCTTTGGTTGATAAAGTCTAAATCAATATAGTTGGTATCGGTTGTAACCGCCAGTGTGCGCACCCGCGATTGAGTGATGCGGCTGGCGGTAATATTCGCCGTGGCACCGTTGGCAAATTCCAAAAGCGCGGAAATATAGTCCTTACCTTCCGGACTTTCCTTGGTTTTAACCGAGGCAGCCTGAACGTTGATAACCGGAGATTTTACTAATGATTGTATCACCTCAACATCATGAATCATCAAGTCCATCGCCACATCAACATCAGTAATACGTCCGCTTGCCGCCGACATACGTTGCGCTGTCAGCGAACGGATTTTGCTGGTATCGGAAAGCAATTTGCCCATTTGTTCAACCGCCGGATTAAAGCGTTCAATGTGCCCAACCATCAGCACAACATTATTCTTTTTAGCAGCGTTAATCAGACGTTTGCACCCTTCTTCAGTGGTGGCAAGAGGTTTTTCCATCATACAATGGATGCCGTTATTCATAAAAAATTCGCCGACATCAGCGTGTGTGATTGATGTGGTGACAACACTGACGGCATCAACGTTTTTAACCACTTCTTCCATAGAAGAAAAGGCCTTAATACCAAATGTTTCTGCCGCATTTTTAGCAGCTTCCGGAAACACATCATAAACGCCGACAAGCTCAACGCCCTGCATGTTTTTGTAGGTTTTAATGTGGTTTTTACCCATCATACCGGCGCCAATAACGGCAACTTTGATTGTATTTGTCATAAAAAATCCTCTAACTGTTTACGAATTGCGTATTATATATCATATTTTAATGCAAATTGCTCTTAACATTATGTTACAAATTGTTACATGTGGATAAAATAGTTTAAATATTGTAAAAAATACTTGCAATATGGCGAAAATATGTTATAAACACACGCGAAGTCGCAATGGTGCGGCTTCGTAACTAATACACACGCAGACAGGCGGAAGTCGGCAGTTTGTTCTGAAGAAAAGATTTTTGTGAGATTTTTCAAACTTGTGTCGCAATTTCGCTCCGGTGCTGAAAAAGCCAAGAGTCTGCGGAGGTTTAACCGGAAAAAAAGGATATATAAATATGACACTTCCTACATTTACATTACGTCAGATGGTTGAAGCTGGCGTGCACTTCGGACACCACGCTCGTCGTTGGAATCCGCAAATGGCTCCGTATATTTACGGCAAAAAAGACAACATTCATATTATTGATTTGCAAAAAACTTATCCAATGCTCTATACCGCACTGAACGCTGTGCGTGACGTGGTGGCTCAAGGCGGAAAAGTTTTGTTTGTGGCAACAAAAAGACAAGCGCAAGAATTGGTTAAGGAAAGCGCTACTCGCTGTGGTCAATATTATGTGAACTATCGTTGGTTGGGCGGTATGCTTACCAACTGGAAAACGGTGTATAAATCAATTACACGTTTGAACAAGCTCAATGAAATGGAAGCCAACAATGCTTATGAAGGCTACACCAAAAAAGAAATTTTGAACCTGAAAAAAGAACGCGAAAAACTTGCTGTGGTTTTAGACGGTATCAAAGATATGGGCGGTCAACCGGATTTGATTTTCGTGATTGACACACCTAAAGAAGCTTTGGCTATTAAAGAAGCTAAAAAACTTAATATTCCGGTTGTGGGCATTGTTGATACCAACGCTAACCCGAATGAAGTAGATTTCCCTGTTCCGGGCAACGATGATGCCATTAGAGCCATTCAATTTTATTGCGAATTGGTTTCCGGCGCCATTTTGGACGGTATGCAGGCTGAAATTGCCGCTAAAGGTTTAGAAGTTGCCGAAGCCGAAACAGTAGCCGAAGTTGAAGCTGTTGCTGAAGAAAAGGCTGCGCCGAAAAAACGTGCGCCGCGCAAGGCAAAAGCTGCTGACGCCGAATAGGAAAGTTAACGCTTGGCGTTAAAAAAATATAACACGGGCGCGGCGGTATAAGACATTATCTACCGCGCCTTTATTCAAACAGTTAGAAATAAAATAGAGGAATTAGAGTTATGGCAGAAATTACAGCCGCTATGGTAAAAGAATTAAGAGAAACGACCGGCGCCGGTATGCTTGATTGCAAAAAGGCTTTGGTTGAAGCTAACGGAAGCATGGAAGAAGCTGTGGACTGGTTGCGTAAAAAAGGTTTGGCGTCGGCGGCAAAAAAATCAAGCCGTATTGCCGCTGAAGGTTTGGTGGCCGTAAAAGTGGAAGGCAACAAAGGTGCCGTGGTTGAAGTGAACTCGGAAACAGACTTTGTGGCTAAAAATGATATTTTCCAAGCTTATGTTGAAGATGCCGCGAAAGTGGCTTTAGCTTGCAACGGTGATGTTGAAGCTATGAAAAACGCCGTTGATAACGGCAAAACTTTTGGCGAACGCTTGACAGATATGATTGCGCGTATTGGTGAAAATATGAATTTGCGTCGTGCAAAAGTTATTAGTGTTAACAATGGTTTGGTGTGCTCTTATGTGCACAATGCCGCTCGTGAAGGGTTGGGCAAAATCGGCGTTTTAGTGGCTTTGGAATCTACCGGTGATAAGGCAAAATTGGCAGATTTAGGCAAACACATTGCCATGCATATTGCCGCAACTTCGCCAATTGCCCTGAACATTGAAAATGTTGATCCGGCCGCTGTTGAACACGAAAAGAACATTTTTTCGGAACAAGCTTTGGCTTCCGGTAAACCGGCCAACATTATTGAAAAAATGGTTGAGGGTCGTATTCGCAAGTTCTATGAAGAAGTTGTATTAGAAGAACAGGCTTATATTATGGATCCGGATAAAAAGGTTAAGGCTGTTATTGCTGATGCCGCTAAAGAACTTGGCACAGATGTTAAATTAACTGACTATGCTTTCTTCAAGCTCGGTGACGGTCTGCAGAAAAAAGAAGAAGACTTTGCCGCCGAAGTTAATGCGCAACTCAAAAAATAAGCCGTGTTGAAGCGACAACATAAAAAAGGTGATGCCGTCAAAGCATCGCCTTTTTTGTTATGCTGTTAATATACAGATTTTGATGCGGTTTCTATAACGTTAAGAATGTTTTTTGCCAAGGTTCGGTTATGAATTTTGTAGTAAGCGCGCACTAATTTCAAAGTTTCTTCGCGTTGCATGGGGTCGTTCGTCAATTCTTTTAAATATTCTTC
>OMQE01000190.1 GCA_900313155.1 uncultured Rhodospirillaceae bacterium
AAACATAATTTATATATATGGAATCAGTAAAGAATGTCTGCGTATTAGAGGGAACAGTTCTCTCGTGCGCAATGAAGGATGGTGTGGCAAAGTTGCAGTTGCAGCTTTCAAAGCGCACCGAAGTTGTTGCCGATGGTGTTGAGTTTAAGCACCCAAAGGCAGAGTGTGTAAGTGAGCAAAAGGTGATAGAAATTTCGCCTAAACAGCTTGATGTGGCTCTGATGCATGAGTTACGCCTGACCAGAACCGGTGATGCCGTGCGCATGAACGTTCTGGAGGATAACAGAGGCAGTAAGTCATACACGCTGTTCAATATCAGCGAGTACTCTGTGCCATTAAGAGGGCTCTGAATCGGAAATAATAAGCAAAACCCGCATCTTGAATGATGCGGCTTTTGTTTTTTTAGCGATTATCCTTCCAATTCTTCGGCTTTAAGCTGTAATTCTAACCACTGATTTTCCATCTCGTCGAGCTGTTTTTTGTCTGCTGCCAGCGCACCGGTCAGTTCATCAAATTTTTGCGGATCATCAGTGTATAAATTCGGATTACCGAGAGAAATTTCAATAGCTTTTATTTCTTGCTCCAATTTTTCAATTTCAGTTGGCAGGGTTTTTAGTAAATATTGCTCCTTAAAACTCAATTTCAGGGTTTTGTTTTTTTCCCGAATTTTGGGTTCTTCTTTTATATTTTGTTTTTTAGGTGTTTGTTTATCCGTTTTATTTTTTAACTTTTCCAAAAGCTCGGTATAAGTTCCGACATGCTCATAAACCGTTCCGTCGCCTTTCAGGTACAAAAGCGAAGTGGCAACTTTATCCATAAAATCGCGGTCATGGCTCACAATGATAATTGTGCCTTCGTATTCATCTAAAACTTCTTGCAACAAATCGAGCGTATCCATATCCAAATCGTTCGTCGGTTCGTCGAGTACCAAAAAATTAGATGGTTTTGCCAGCGCCACAGCCAACATCAGGCGATTTTTTTCACCGCCGGAAAGGGTGGAAACCAATGCCTGCGCTTGGTCTGGTTTGAACAGAAAGTCTTTCAAATAGGCCACCACATGGCGAAAATGTCCGCGCACCCAAATATGGTCGCCTTCGTTACAAAGTGTTTTCCAGAGCGTTTTTTTGGGGTCTAATGTGATGCGATTTTGGTCAAAATAGGCCTCTTCCAAGTTTTTTCCAATGCGCACAAAACCGGAATCCGGCTCCATTTTTTTAGTCAACAATTTCAAAAGCGTTGTTTTGCCGGAACCATTAGGCCCAACAATCCCCAGTTTATTGCCCTTAATGACCCGAATGGAAAAATCCTTCACAATTTCGCGCTTATCAAAACTTTTGTAGACGTGTTTAGCCTCAATCACCAATTTTGATCGCAAATCGGTGGTTTGCGCTTCCATTTCTACCGAGCCGACAGCCTTAATTTGTTCGCGGCGTTCTTGACGCAGTTGTTGCAGGCGGCGCAAACGTCCCATGTTGCGCTTGCGTCGGGCAGTAACGCCTTTGTGCAACCATTCCGTTTCTTCGGCAATTTTTTTATTTAAGGCTTTTTGTTCAATAATTTCTTGTTCAATAATTTGGTCTTGCCAATTTTCAAAATCATCAAAGCCTTTGTTATTGCGTCGTAAAATACCTCTATCAAGCCAAAATGTGGTATGCGAAACGTGGCTTAAAAAGGCACGGTCGTGGCTGATGACCAACACGGCACCGGTAAATTTTTGAATGATTTCTTCTAATTTTTCAATAGCCGATATGTCGAGATGGTTGGTCGGTTCGTCAAGCAGTAGAATATCCGGCTCGTTAATCAAGGCGCGGGCGAGGGCGGCTTTGCGACGCTCTCCGCCGGAAGAAAGTTCGGGATTTTGAGTAGCGTTAATATCAAAATATTCAATCAATTGGTCGGCACGATATGTTTGATGTTTTTCTTCTTTCGGCAAACCGGCTTCCACCACTTCTCTTAATGTTTTGAAACCCGTAAAATCAGGCTCTTGCGGCATATAACCGATACGCACGCCCGGTTGCATAAAAAATTCACCATCATCGGCCTCAATTTGTCCGGCTATCACTTTGAGTAAAGTTGACTTTCCGCAACCGTTGCGCCCGACTAGGCAAATTTTATCTCCTTTGTTGATATACAAATCAACACCGGTGAATAAAGGGTTCAGTCCAAAAGTCAGTTTGGCTTCTTTAGTTGTATATATCGGTGCTTCAGCAACCATTTTATGCTTCTTCCTTTTGTTTAATCAATTCTTGCACAAGATGCGGTAAAACTTCTCCTGCTTTACCGTAAATATGACGGTCAAACAAATAATTATTAGATGTTTCTTCAAGATTTACTTCAATTGTATCAGCACCTGCGAATTTTGCTACTTGCACAAATCCGGCCGCCGGATAAACCACACCTGAAGTACCGACAGAAATAAATAAATCGCAAGTTTGCAAAAGTTTTTCAACCTTGTCCATATACAAAAGATTTTCGCCGAAAAACACAATATTTGGTTTGAGCATGGCGGCAATACCGCATTGAGGGCAAACATCTTCGGAGCTTATATCTCCCCAAGTTTCAAACACATGACCACAGTTCATACAAACAATTTGGTTGATTTGCCCATGGATATGCCACACATTTTTATTACCTGCTTTTTCATGTAATGTATCAACATTTTGTGTTATAATATTGATTTTAGATGGATATTTGTCTTGCAATTCTGTAAGAGCTAAATGTGCTTTATTGGGCTTGGCAACCATCAGCTCCGGCCGCATCTGATTATAAAAATCGTGCACATAGTCCGGATTTTTCCAATATGCCTCAATGGTAGCCACATCTTCAACTTTGTGGTTGTTCCAAAGACCGTTTTCACTACGGAAGGTTGCCAGTCCGGATTCTGCAGAAATGCCGGCACCGGTAAGGATAACAATGTTTTTATAGGTTTTAGCCATGAATAATTGCCTCAAACAATTCTTGGCTGGTGGTTTGCTTCATTTTTGAAGCACGCATACTTTCGACCATTTGCGCCCTATTGGCATATACTTCGTCAACCATATCACTTAAAACACCGGCATCAGAAACCTTTTCATCGGCCAAAACCTTGGCAAAGCCACGTTCTTCAAAAGCTCGCGCATTGAGCATTTGTTCGCCGCGACTTGAGCCGGTTGGAAGCGGAATAAGCAACATCGGTTTTTGAAGGCTGTGCAATTCAAAAATAGCATTAGAACCGGCGCGTGAAATAACCACATCGGCGAGTGCCATTAAATCTTTAAATTCCTTATCCACAAATTCAAACTGTATATATCCTTCCATGGCTATTCTCTGCATTTGCCCTTTGCCGCAAATATGAATAATTTGATATTTTTGCAACAGCGTATGCAAATTTTTGCGCACGGCGTTGTTGATGCTTTTCGCCCCGAGTGAACCGCCGACAAACATTAACACCGGTTTTTCTGCACTAAAACCGCATATTTGGCGTGCTTTTTCGGCATCTCCGTTATAAAGTCTGTCGGAAAGCACAGGTCCGATGTATTTCACCTTTGATCGAAATTGCTCT
>OMQE01000147.1 GCA_900313155.1 uncultured Rhodospirillaceae bacterium
ATTTCAGGACAAAACTATCAACCGACATTGGGAAAAGTGGGCTCGGCGCCAACCGAAGGCAATGCCCCGATGGTTTATACTTTGCAAACAAACGGTCGTATGTCTACTGTTGAGCAATTTGAGAATATTATTGTTCGCACAGCAGAAGGCGGCGGTTTAGTGCGCTTGAAAGATGTCGCAAAAATTGAATTGGGGCAGGAAAACTATGCCATTTCCGGCTTATTTAACGGCAACGGTGCCGTTTCAATGGCTATTAACCTTTCTTCCGGTGCCAATGCTTTAGAAACAATGGAAAACGTGAAGACCGTGTTAGCGGAGTTGCAGCGCTTTTTTCCGGAAGATATGACATATACGGTGGCCTACGATTCAACAAAATATGTAGAAGCTTCGGTTGAAGAAGTAGTGTTCACGCTGTTTTTGACCTTGGCTTTAGTGGTGGGTGTATGCTATTTCTTTTTGCAAGATTTTTATTCAACTCTTATTCCGACATTAACCATTCCGGTATCTATTTTAGGGACATTTGCGGTTATTTTGGCGCTTGGATACAGTATCAATATGTTCACGTTGTTTGCCATGTTGCTGGCTATTGGTGCCGTGGTTGATGACGCTATTGTGGTGGTTGAGCGTGTGGTGTTTTTAATGCAAAACAGCAAAATGACGGCTCGAGAGGCAACGTATCAGGCTATGGGCGAGATTACCGGCGCTTTGGTGGCAACATCTTGTGTGTTGCTGGCTATTTTTGTACCGGTTGGTTTTTTGGATGGCATTGTCGGTAAAATTTATCAGCAATTTTCAGTCACAATTGCCACGGCAATTATGTTTTCGTTGTTGAACGCGTTGACACTTTCGCCGGCACTATGTTCTTTGCTTATTAAAAAAATTAAGCCGCGTAAAACCGGTTTTTGGGCAGATGTTAACCGCTTTATTGCCAAAGCTATCCATTTTTACAGTGTTGTCGTGTCGTTTTTAGCCAAAAAGCTCAAAGTTGTAACGGCAATTGTGGTTTTGTTGTTTGTGTTGGTAGGAATTTTGTTTGCAACATCACAATCTTCATTTATTCCGGACGAAGACCAAGGTGTGATTGTGATGAGCTTGCAATTGCCGGAAGGGGCTTCTAAAAAACGAACTGAAAATTTGGTTGCGCGTGCCAATAAAATTATTCGCGCCGAAAAAGGTGTTGAAAATGTTTCTGACGTTATTGGTTTTTCGTTAATGGGTGGCCGTGGTGAAAATGTATCTATGTCGTTTATTGTGCTCAAACCATGGGGCGAACGCACAAGTGATGAAGATTTTTCAACCAATATTATGCACCGTTTACAGGGAGCAATGATGCAATTTCCGGAAGCTCAATTTCAATTTTTTGAAATGCCGGCCATTCCGGGGTTGGGTACGGCAAATGGTTTAGACATTCGTTTACAATCTCGTCAAACCATGGATTATCAAAAACTAGATGCCGTTTTACAGGGATTTTTGGGTAAAGTCAATCAAATGCCTGAAATTGCTTATGCCTATACCACGTTTAATGCTAAAACACCGAATATTTTTTTGGATATCAATCGGGAAAAAGCCGAAAGTATGAAAGTTTCAATGGGAAATATTTTTTCAACACTGGAAACATATTTGGGCTCAGCTTATGTAAACGACATCAACCTCGGAACGCAGGTTAATAAGGTGATGATGCAGTCAGACTGGAAATATCGTGATAATATTGATAATATTAACGAATTATATGTTCAAAATAATTTGGGCAGAATGGTGCCGATGCGCGGTTTGGTGGATTTGCATAAAGTTTTGGCGCCGCGCGTGGTAGAACGCTATAACCAATATCCGGCGGCCTCAGTAACAGCGGTGCAAAAACCTGGTGTTTCAACCGGTCAGGCCATGGCTGAAGTGGAAAATCTAATTTCAACTTTGCCAAACGGATTTAATATTGAGTGGTCAACCATGAGCTTTCAAGAAAAGAATACGCATGGGCAAATCGGTATTTTGCTTTTGCTGTCACTGACTTTTGCTTATTTGTTTTTAGTTGCGCAATATGAGAGCTTTATTATTCCGATACCGGTTATTTTGTCTTTAACGGTAGCCGTCAGCGGTGCCATGTTAGGCCTATTTTTCAGCGGTATGCCTTTAAGTATTTATGCGCAACTCGGAATTATTTTGCTTGTCGGCATGGCGAGTAAGAACGCTATTTTAATTGTAGAATTTGCTCGTGACGAACGTGCCAAAGGTGCCACCATTGTTAATGCGGCGGTGAGAGGGTTGAAAGAACGTTTTCGTGCCGTGTTGATGACAGCCTCGGCGTTTGTTTTAGGTGTGTTCCCGATGGTGATAGCCGGCGGTGCGGCTGCGGCCAGTCGTCAGGCGATTGGGGTGCCGGTATTTTGGGGTATGCTGATTGGAACGCTAGGCGGGTTGTTTGTTATTCCGATGCTATATGTTCTGATACAAACTTTGAATGAACGTTGGCAAAAACGCCATAAATAAGCTAAAAATGAGCGCAGAAGTTATTTTGCGTTCATTTTTTTATGAAGTTACATTTTTTTAATAATCTTGAAATAATATGTTGAATAAACATAAAAAACAAGGAGAATAATAAAAAATATGACGCGAACAGTGGTTTTAATGACGGCATTGGTGCTGATTTTTATGTGGATTGGTAACGCAGTTGGCGGTACAGAAGGAATGCAAACGGCATTTTTGGTGGCCTGTGGTATGAATTTTTTCAGCTATTTCTTTAGCGATAAAATGGTGTTAGCTCATTACAAAGCTAAGGAAGTAACCGTGGCAAGCGAACCGGAATTATATGATATTGTGGCACGTTTGGCGCAAAAAGCCAATTTACCGATGCCAAAGGTGTATATAATTCCGGAGCAAGTCCCAAATGCTTTTGCGACCGGACGTAATCCAAAACATGCGGCTGTTGCGGCAACACAGGGCTTGTTGCAACTCTTAACGCCGCAAGAAGTGGAGGGCGTTTTGGCACATGAAATGAGCCATGTTCGGCATTATGACATTCTTATCGGTTCTGTTGCGGCCATGTTTGCCGGTGCAATTGCTATGTTGGGGAATGCGGCGCGTGTTGTAGGAGCCGGTGCAACCGACAGCAACGGTAACAGAAGTTCTAATCCGCTATTTATATTGATTGGGGCAATTGTGATGCCGATTGCCGCTACCATTATTCAAATGGCAATTTCACGCACCAGAGAATTTAAGGCTGATGAAGGAGCTGCACATTTGACGCAGCATCCGGAATGGTTGATGAGTGCGCTTTCCAAACTTGAAGGGTATGCCAAAAATTATCAAATGCGTGGCGCGAAGGCTCAAACGGCACATATGTTCATCATCAATCCGTTCAGCGGATTTGCACGCCAATTCAGCAGTTTGTTCAGCACACACCCAAGCACTCAGGCACGCTTGCAACGATTGGCAGAAATTCAAAAACAATTGCGATAAAAACATCAATAATTAAATTAAAAGCTCTATATATTGGAAATATAGGGCTTTTTGTTTCTTGACAAGAAGTGGAAAATAGCCTATATAGTGGCTCATAAAGGGTGTAAAAATGGCAAAAAAAGAGAAAAAATCAGACTTTATTTCAACCGGCTTAGTGGCACAAAACCGGCGGGCTCATTTTGATTATGCCATTAACGAAAAATTTGAAGCCGGACTCGTTTTAACCGGAACGGAAGTCAAATCATTACGACAAGGTCATGCCAACATTAACGATGCATACGGAATTATTGAAGCTGATGAGTTGTATATGAGTAATATGTTTATTGCCGCTTATGATAATCAAGGGTATGCAAGCCATCCGGAGCGTCGTCATCGAAAGCTGTTGTTGCATCATCGGGAAATTGTGAAGATAATGACCGCGCTTAGTCGCAAAGGGGCAACGCTGGTGCCGATTAAGCTTTATTTTGACAGACATGGTCGCGCCAAACTTGAAATAGGTTGGGGAACTGGTAAAAAACTTTATGATAAGCGCGAAACAATGAAAGATCGTGATTGGAACCGCGAAAAAGCTCGAATTATGGCTCACTGAATATTATAAATTCAATTTTTTCTCGATTTTTGCAACTTCATGATTAGATTTTTCAAAATGGTCTATTTCATGGTGGTAGTGATTTACCACATGATATAGTTTGTGCCAAAATCCTTGTTCCACACTGACTACAGTTCCCCATACCGCCATGATAAACATAATGATGGTTACAACGCTCTCGGCAATATCTAACGTTTCTTTCATGTCATATTTTTTCTTTTTCATGCGCTAAAAGATAATTTGAAATAGTGCATCCTTCAATATAGTCATATGGCTATATTAGCTTTTTTCATTCTTAAGGGTAAATAACGAGTGTGATTTATTTTGTGAGCCTTGTATGAAGATAACCTTTTCATTGTTATCTTCAAATGCAGTCTTTTTCTTGTCTTCCTTGGTCGTCAGACCAAGAATCTCCGCACTTTAATGCGGTAATAAGCCGAACTGGCGTTCGGAGATTCTCGAACCTAACGGTTCAAGAATGACAATGATATATAAAACAAGCAAGAATAACAGAGGAAGGTATAACGTTCGAAAATGACATAGACGCAACAAAAAAAGGCGGATAATTCCACCGCCTTTTTCAGAGCTTTAATGAGAGTATATTTTTACGTAGAACTATCAGTTACACATATAACAATAGTAAAACTTATTACCACACCATGGATCTGGTGTAACCATCAAGGCAACGCACGGTCCCTCATTAACTTCAGAACTGCTACTTCTTAAAGTTCCAATCACCTGTCCGCCACCGGCATCATGACAAATTTTCTCATTTTTAGCTAACCATTCCGCAGTACCGCAATTGTTACTGCCGCTATTACTGCCGGCTCCACCGCCATTACAACCGTCGGTTTTTTCGCAATAATAATATACGCCGCCGCACTCGTTAGATGCGGTATTACATACGCCTTCAATCACCGGAGAAGTGTGGGTTTTTAAGGTTAAATTCCAGCTGTCGCATTGCGCTTTATAGGTGTCATAACAAGAAGTAGAGTTATTTGCCGGTGCATCTTTGCAGGTGTAACATTTATTACCGCATTGGGTAGTAGCTACTTCGGTTTTGCCATAGCTACAACTCGGGTTCTTGGAGCCGCTTGAACAAGTGTCGGAACAGTCATTACAGGTGTAACATTGCCGGTTGGAACAATGCGTTTTTCCAGCATTACTTTTACCATAAGCACAACTCGGATTCAGCTCACCACTGGAGCAAGA
>OMQE01000193.1 GCA_900313155.1 uncultured Rhodospirillaceae bacterium
CGTGGCCCAATGTTTGTGGAGCACAATTCACCGGTTTACGTGGGTATGATTATTGGTGAACATAACAAATATAATGACATTGATGTCAACCCGACAAAGTCTAAACAACTGACCAATATTCGCGCTGCCGGCAAAGATGAGGCGATTGACCTTATTCCGCCGCGCAAAATGAGTTTAGAGCAGGCTTTGGCATATATTCAGGCGGATGAACTGTTGGAAGTAACGCCTAAATCGTTACGCCTGCGCAAAAAGATTTTGGACCCGATAGCGCGCAAACGTTCCAAAATGGGTGAATAGCTTCAATAGAGCGTGTGTTTTTTATGCTTTTGAGTTAATCATTACTTAATATCTTTGTTTTATACTCGGCTTAAAAGATGTAACCAAACGGTTATGAGGAGATATAAAATGAAGAAGGTTTTGTATATTTTGGCGGCAACATTGGTGTGTGCGTCTTGCCAGCTTGAAAACAGCAAATACGGCACTTTAGGTGAAATGTGGCGCGACCAGCGCCAACCGCAACAACAAGTTGCAACACAGCCGATGGTTTCTGTTGAACAAATTCAATCGAGCGCAGTAGCGGAGCCGAGAATTATGCCGGCATCGAAATATGCTTCAGATATTGAACGTTTACGCCAAAATATTGTGATGAAAGCCGGCGATAATAACTATGTGGTTTATGAATATGGCGATGTGCGTATTGATGACGTAGCGTCTTTTGCTTCGGCATATTGCTATGAATATGGTGTGGGCAAGAAGGCTTATTTACGCGATATTTATATGTATCGGAATCATAAACGTCGGGCCACTTTTGATTGTGGCAATCTTGCATCACAATAAGTTTATCCCTATATAATCAGATAGGGAGAAAAGGTTATGAATAAGGATTTATATCAGGTTTTAGGTGTGAGTAAAACGGCATCGGAGGCCGAAATTAAGTCGGCATACCGTAAGTTAGCGCGTAAATATCACCCCGATTTGAACAAAGATGATGCCGGTGCGGCAGAAAAATTTAAGGAAGTTTCCAACGCTTACGATATTATCGGCAACGCTGAAAAACGCAAAAAATATGACAATAACGAAATAGATGCCGAAGGCAAGCCAACAGGTTTCGGTGCAGGTTTTAGTGGTTCGGGAGCTTATGGCGGAAATCCGTTTGGCGGTGGTTTTCGCGCTTCGGGCAATGGTTTTGGCGGTAGCGAAGGGTTTGATTTTTCTTCCATATTCGATTCCGACTTTTTTTCGCAATTTACCGGTGGTGCGCAAGGCGGCGAAAATCCGTTTGGCGGCAGACGTAATGCGGCACGCAAAGGGCAGGATATTGCCTACAATATGCGGGTGAGTTTTTTGGAAGCCGCCAATGGTGTTGAAAAACAGGTTAATTTAGGCGGTAAAAGTGTTAATGTTAAAATTCCGGCCGGTATGCAAAACGGGCAGACTTTGCGCTTAAAAGGTTTGGGAAATGCGGGGTTGAACGGCGGTGCCGCCGGTGATGCGCTGATTACCGTTAATGTGGAAGAGCATCCGTATTTTAAAAATGAAGGTCTGAATATTTTGCTAGATTTGCCAATTTCGGTGGTAGAAGCAATTAAAGGCGCTAAAATTACCGTTCCAACCATCAGAGGTAAGGTGGCAGTAACCATTCCGCCATATTCGTCAAGCGGCGAAAAATTGCGCTTAAAAGGACAGGGTATGAAGTCTAAAACAGCACAGGGGGATGAAATTATCAACTTGCAAATTATGTTGCCGAAAAATAAAAATAACAGCATTGATGATGCCGCCGGTAAAATGGAAAATTATGCCGTGAGGAGTTTTTAATGCTTTTAGAGACACTAAAACAGTTTGATTGGATGAACGAGCCGCAACGCGTGCGTTTTGATGAAGACGGTATGTTTGTGACTGCCAAATATCGAACCGATTTTTGGTGTTGTGCACGTTTCAATTTTCGTAAAGATGACGGACATTTTTTTCATTGCTACGCGTTGGGTGATTTTTGTTGCGATTTAGATTGGGAATTTGCATCTACCGGACAATATGACCAGTGCGGAATTATGCTTCGTTCCGATGTTAATAATTGGTTTAAGGCCTCGATTATGTATGACAACGAAGAAAGTCCGATGCTTGCCACCAGTTTGACTAATGACGGCTATTCCGATTTGGCGACTATTCCGCTGCCGCATGGGACCAAACACGTGTGGTATCGGCTCAAACGCCGCAATAGTTGCTATATTGCCAGCTACTCGCTGGATGGTGAAGAATATATTCAATTACGCAAATTTTATCTTATTCATGATGTTGACGATATCAAGGTCGGTGCCTATATTTGCGCACCGCAACGTGACGATTTTGAAGCAGTTTTGCGCGGACTGAATATCAGCTAAAACAAGCCAGAAAAGTTCAAAAAAAGCAGTTGAAATTCAGAATTGGAAAAATCAACAACTCAATGTATTTGTTACATTACCATTGTTCTCATAAAAAAACGATTGTCAAAAATAAAAATATGTTTTATACTGAACGCATTGTTGTTTTGCAAGGGAACATAAACAATGACTGATTTCGGGAAAAAACACCAAATTAGCAGTGTTGAGCGCTCTGAAAAGGAGAGCGCCGAGGGTGTTCTCGGCCGCAGTCAGTCGTGGCAGGCAATTTCTAAACAGATTGAAAAATATGATAATGTACCGGTCGGC
>OMQE01000194.1 GCA_900313155.1 uncultured Rhodospirillaceae bacterium
GAATTGGCTGATTTAGAAATTTTGAATGATGAAAAAAAAGATGATAATGATGATTTAGATTTGGAACAATTTTTTGCCAGCCATCGTAAATCTTTGGGCTAAACAAACTGAGATGAATAACAAAATCCCCTGCGTGGCAACCGGCCAAGGCAGGGGATTTTGTTTGATTAACTCACTTCGATAAGTGGCATGATAATGGTGACAATGTCACCAAATGTGTCACAGTTCTGAATTTCATTGTCGTCAAGTGAAATTCCGTAGAGTTCTTCCACGTTTCCCATGACGTCAAGTAAACAATGACCAGAAAAATCAAGTGCAGTGATAGTTCTTACTCTTGTTTTTTCTGTAATGCTTTCAATTTCATCACTGTTAATCCAGTCGCCGTCGTAAAGGACAGCCTTGATGTTCCGTAAAACTTCGGAACGATTTGTACCATTGTGACTCATACTTTTTTGTTTTTAATAATTACTACTATATAAATTCTTATCTCTTCTTATTTTAAGGTAGCTTTATTTTATGTTTTTGTCAAGAAAATTTTATAAAAAAGTGCAAATTTTTTTATTCTTCTGTTTCTACGCTTGGTTCTTCCTCAATTTCATGGTCATCGAGAGAATATCCGGTGGCACGAATGGTGCGAATATAATCCGGTCCGAACTCGTTTAGCACCTTGCGCAAACGCCGAATGTGCACATCTACCGTGCGCAGTTCAACATAAACACTGTTTCCCCATACTTCTTTGAGTAAATCTTTACGGCTGAACACCTGTCGCGGGTTAGAAATCAGCAATTGCAAAATCCGAAATTCGGTCGGTCCGACTCGGACATAATTTTCACCCCGAAAAATTTTTTTCTCGACCATATTAAGGGTGATATCCTGAAAGATGTATTCTTTTTTAACCGGCGCGGTAGTAGCACTGACACGACGCAAATTGGTTTTGATGCGCGCCAGCAATTCCGGCACCGAAAACGGCTTTGTGACATAGTCATCTGCACCGGCTGAAAGCCCGATAACCTTATCTTCTTCTTGCCCTTTAGCCGTGAGCATAATAATCGGAATATTTTTCAAATCCGGATTATTGCGGATAATTTTGCATAATTCCAAACCCGAAATTTCCGGCAACATCCAATCAAGCAAAATCAATGACGGCAGATTTTTTTCAACCGACGACAGCACGCGATTCCCATGCGAAACGGTGATAGTGTCATAACCGGCTTTTTCTAAATTATATTTGAGTAACAAAGCAATGGCTTGTTCGTCTTCTACAATCATAATCGTTGCCATTATTTTTCTCCCAAGTTTTGTAGTTCTTTGATATATTGCACCGGATTCGCCGCCTTAAAAATCGCGCTTCCGGCTACAAGAACATCGGCCCCGCTTGCTACGCATTGTGCGCCGGTTTCAAGATTGATTCCCCCATCAACAGCAATTGTTATTTTTCGCGAGCCGACCATTTGTTTTACTTGCGCAATTTTTTCCAACTGCGCCGACATAAATCTTTGCCCGCCAAATCCGGGATTAACCGTCATTATCAAAATATGATTGATATGCGCCAAATATGGTAATAAAGCGTTTGCCGGTGTTTCCGGTTTTATTGAAAGCCCGATTTTGAGATGATTTTTTTGCAAACATCTGATAATTTCTTCAATATTCTCTGTTGCTTCAACATGAATGGTAATTTGGTCTGCACCGGTATTGATAAACATCGGTAAAAAACGAATCGGATCTTTGACCATTAAATGCACATCAAAAAACATTTTACTAAGCGGTCGAAAATATGTCACAAACTGCGGACCATAACTTAAATTCGGCACAAAATGACCGTCCATAATGTCAAAATGCAACCATTCGGCACCGGCGTTTTCCACCAAGGCCACTTGTTTTTGTAAATGTCCGATATCGGCAGCCAATAAGCTAGGGGCAACAATAACCATATTTTTCTCCTTGATAAACGAGTATAAGATAAGGAAGGTTAAATTGTGGTAAAAATGCGATGTGGCATATTTTTTTAAATAGCTAAGGCAAAAGTGGTATTTTATTTGCAAAATTCAGCATTATTTATATCGTGTCAAGTTAATTTTAACAAGGAGAAAACAAATGACAGAACAAAATATCAATCAGCCGCATACAACGCACACAGAAGAACATATTGTTCATTCCTGCCAACATAAAGGTGATGATGAGGGATTATGGAAAAGCGCCAAAGAAAAGGCTGAACATTTGGGACATAAGACGGCTGAAAAATCCGGCGATATGTGGGAAACAACCAAAGATGTTTCTGCAAAAGCTTGGGAAAAAACAAAAGAAGTCGGCAGTGATGCGTGGAAAGCAACGAAAAATTTTGCCGGTAATGTTGGCGATGCTCTAACCGGACAAGTTGATGAAGATGATGAAGATGATGAATTTGATACATATCATTATGAACGCGAAACGGAATATTTAGATGATGAAGAAAATGACCGTTTGAATGAAGAAAATAAACGTATTAATGATGAATATCACGAATTGCATGATGACAATATTTCTTCGCATCATTCAATACACGACAGACACTAATAGATTATTTCAGGTGCGCTTCCTCCGATTTTCCGAATCGGAGGATTTTGCGTTTAAAAGCTTGATTTTAGCAAAATGGTGATTACCTGTTCGTTGTGTTAATTTTTTTATAAAGGAGATAAAACCATGGGTGAGATGGCGCAAAA